>JBFLKI010000280.1:0-15157 GCA_040883135.1 Desulfotignum sp.
ACGGGAATCATCACTGCCGTTACCCGCCGCTCCTTATGGACCTGCAGTTTGTCGCCCAGGTGACAGGCCTCCTTTATTTTGGCGGCCAGAAGCCCGATGTCACAGGGTTTGTTCAGGTAATCAAACGCCCCTTCCACCAGGGCCTCTCTAGCCGATGGTTTGGCACCGTGGCCGGTGAGCATGATGACCGGCAACCCGGGTTTTATTTTTTTGATTCTGCCTAAAGTTTCATGTCCGTCCATTCCCGGCATCTTGATATCCAGGATCACCACATCCGGACCTTCTTTGATTTTTTCCAGGGCCTGTTCTCCATTTTCCGCCAGTATGACCTCAAATCCTTTTTTCTCCAATATCTTTCGGGTGGTTTCCCTGAACCGTTTTTCATCATCCACCATCAATACTTTTATCTGATCGGTCATAGGTATGTTCTCCTTATCCAATTAGTTGTTTACAAATGCCAGATGCGCCGAATACACCAGAAAAAACAGAACAATGGTTGAAAGCGCGACAATCAGGATGGATTTTTTCCACGACAGATGGCACGTATGTCTCAATCCGGTACTTATGAGCCACCATTTCCATGGTTCGGTGATCCAGACCATAAACGGCAGCCAGGACAAAAAAAGCGTCACCCCGGATGAAAACGCGTAAATGCTGAACACAACTGCAAACCGGGCTTTTTTTCCGGCAATCATCACCATGGCCATATATCCCAGGGTTGATGAAATCAGGATCATGCCGGATGCGTTCAAAAAAAAGATGGGTGCCATGATCCTGACCGGGTGAGAATACGCCCCTGTCAATAAACTTGCCAGGGTATAGAACAGGCAGCAGATCACCATGAACTCCACTGCCCGGCGCGGCCTGGTTTTTTTCACAAGTTCTGTGAAAAACAGGCCAGGTTCGATCAACAGCTGAATCAATGCATAGGCATAGAAACGTCCGGCCTTCATTGCAGCGGTTACCATCACAGAGCACTCCCCTTGATTGTGATCCAGAAATCCATGGTTTCCCTGGTCGCCTCTCCTATAAAAACTTCACCACAGCACCGGATGCCAGCATGATCAACGTCATGATAAAAAATATCCGGCGTTCGGTCTCTTTGGTGAAAAACAGGGTGCCATCCTTGAACATGGCAGGTTTTTTCCGATTTGATTTCTGATTGTTTTCCATGGTGTTTCTCTCCTTTCAAAATCCGCATCAGAATCCGGGGAGGTTACCGAATCCCCTGAAGCTCCAGTAAATGCCGGTAAACAGCAGCAGCACCACATTGGCGATAAAAAACATGGGAATGCCCACCCGCAGGTAATCTTTGGGCTCCAGGTATCCGCTGGCATATACGATGGCATTGGGCGGGGTCCCGATAATCAGGCAGTAGGCAAAGGATGACGCCACTGCCGTGGCCATGGCCATGAAAGGCAGATAGGTGGATCCCGGATGCACCATGCCCGCCATGTTCAGGGCGATGGGGCCCACGGACGCGGCAGCCGGACCGTCCGCCATCAGATTGGTGAGCACCGATGTCATGCCGTTGCTGACCATCAGCAGAGGCAGGCCCGATTCCATGCCGAACTGGGCCAGAAAATCGATCACCGACCGGGCCAGCCAATAAGCGGCCCCGGTACTGTCCAGGGTCCGGCCGAAAATAATGGCTCCGGCATACAGCCAGACAACGCCCCAATCCACTTTTTCCTGATAATCCCGCCAGTTGACCACGCCGGTGATGATATAGGCGATGGCACCGGCTACGGCAATCACGCCGATGCCCAGCCGGACGGGAACGATGCCCATCTGGTAAAATGATTTTTCCGTAAACCAACCGAACACCATGATCACAAAGATGATCAATGCCCATATCTGCTGCCGGTTCCAGCCTCCCATTTTATCGATTTCCGTCCTCAGATGATCCATGGCCGGGGCCAGAGAAATGATTTTCGGCCGGAACCGCAGGTTGGTGAGAAACCAGGTGACCGGAATCATGACCAACACAAACGGAAAGCAGTAGGTGACCCATTGAAAATACCCGATATCGATACCGAACATGTCTGTGAGATAGGTCATCATGATCACGTTCCTGGCCCCGCCGGAAGGGGCTCCGGGACCACCGATATTACAGGCCATGGCAATGGTGATCATCAGCAGTTTGGCCAGCTCCTTGTCTTCGGGCACCTGGTCGGTGAGGCTGTTCTGGTACAAAAGCATGCCGATGGGCAGGAACATGGCGGCCAGGGCATGGTCGGAAATAAATGCGGCCAGCGGTGAAATAATCACAAAAAAGACAAGCGTGATCCATTTGGTGTTGGGTACAGCCAGTTTTTTAAACATGGCCAGGCACACCCGCTTGTCCACCCCGGTTTTGACGAATGCGGCGGCAAACATCAGGCTGCCCATGATAAACCAGCAGGCATCGCTCCAGTAAAGCATGGCCACGGCCTCCCGGGACAGGACCCCGGTGAATACATACATCAACCCGATGCAAAAAGCCACCGCCGGCAGCGGAATACACTCTGTGAGAAAGCACAAAACCACGAACGCCCCAACCGCAATGGCCACCTGGATGTGCCAGGCCCCCTTATCCGCGGCAGATTTATCTTTTCCTGTCAGCGCTTCATACTTCAATCCCTGTTTTCTCAGATCCAGAGCCCCGTTCATGACTATCAGATACCGGTCTTCATCCACTTGATCTTTGATATAATTAAAGGCAAGATCAAAATTTTTCTGGTCCGCATCGATCTTGTTCTTTTTGCACCATTTCTGATCCCGCGCGAGATATCGCCCCTTTTTAAGAGCCCCCATCTGCATGTTGGCTTCCATGATCCGGGCGGCAAGCAATTGCCACTGGGCCGCATCCACACTGTCCACATCAAACAGCTGTCTGGTGATATGGTTCACCACCGCTTTGGGTCCTACCTGGTACTGGGTGCCCACATCCTTCATTCCCTTCGGGGTGGGAATGAACAGCAAAAACACCATTGCCAGGACCGGAAAGATAAATACCTTCCAGTTGATATATTTGTCATATCCTGTCTCTTTTTTCTCTTTTTTCATGTATCATCCTCCATTGGCTCGGTTTGAAATTCAGTTTGCTATTCTTTTTTATCACCGGGCACATCCATCTCACTGCCGGATGTCAGCCCCCTTATTTTTTCATCAAGCCGCTGTCTTTTTTCAAAGGCCTCATAGGCTTTGTTCACAATGTCATCAATATCCGCAGGCTTTATCACGTAATCAAATGCCCCGAATTGAAGCCCGTCAATGGCGGAATCCATGGTGGCATGCCCGGTGAGCAGAATCACCTCCACCGGTGGATACAGGGTTTTGATGGCCCTCAGGGTTTTGAATCCGTCCATACCCGGCATCTTGATATCCAGAATCACCACATGGACATCGTGGATTCTGAGCAGATCAAGGGCCTTTTCCCCACTTGAGGCCGTAAATACATGGATTTTCTTTTTTTTCATCAATTTGGCGGTGGTCTGAAGATACCTTTCTTCATCATCCACGAGCATCACTTTCATCTTTTCCAAAACAGATTCCTCCTTGCGGTTCCATATCAGCGGCTTATCGGTCCGGCTTGCCGGCATCCGCCGTGGGCAGAGTGATGATGAAGACAGTACCGTCGTTCACCCGACTGGTCACATCCATGGTGCCCCCGAAATTCTCGATAATGCCGTAACACACGGACAGTCCCAGACCCGTGCCTTTGCCCACCGGTTTGGTGGTGAAAAACGGAGAAAACACCTTTTCGATATGTTCCGCCTGAATACCGACCCCGTTGTCTGCAACACGGATCTCTATCCATTTGTCATCTTTTTCAGCCGCCTGAATATCCAGCCGTCCTCCGGCGTCCGGATGCGCCTCCATGATTGCGTCAATGGCATTGTTGAACAGATTGAGCATGACCTGCTGGAACTGGGAGGCATCTCCCATGAATCCGGGGAGATGCTCCGGAATGTTCTGAAAAACCGCGATCCCCTCCACGCCGGCCCGCTGTTCGATCATTTTGATAATTTCCGGAATCTGTTCCCCCGGATACAGCAGCTGGACCCTGGTTTCATTCTTGCGCCCGAACTTGAGAATGGCCCGGGTGATGTCCGAACATCTGGACACCTGCAGTTCGATCTGGGAAAGGGAATCCTGAAGTTCCAGGATCTCTTGATCTTCCCGGCCAATCTTTTTATTTTCAAACAGATCTTCAAAAATGGAGATGATCAGGGCATGTTCACTTTTGATGATCTGAAGCGGGTTGTTGATCTCATGGGCAAACCCGGCCGCCATTTCCCCCACTTCCGCCAGCTGGGTGGCCCGGATCAGCTGATTGCCCAGGTCTTTTTTATCCCGGCCGAGCTGTTCAATGCGTGTGAACAGTTTTTCCGTCATCAAAAAGGACATGCCCACGATAATGGCAATGCCCACCACCATGATGATCAGGCTGGCATACAGCGCATAGTAGAAAAACCGGAATGCATCCTTTTTTTCCTGCCTGACGACCAGAAGCCACTCCTGATCTTTGAGCCAGGTGGTGGCATACAGGAATTTAAGTCCCTGGGGGTCGGATTTGAGAAAGGTATGAATAGTGCTGTCCAACGTCGGAAACGCCGCAAATTCCGGATCCTCCTCCATGACATCGACCCCCCCGGACCGTCGTCCTGTCTGGGCGATGCCTGTTTTGTTCAGAATATAGGCTTCGCCTGAACTGCCGATCCTTACACTGGACACCATCCGGTCAAAATACAGGGTATCGATGGTGGCCCGGAGAACCCAGGCATTCTCCCCCTCCCCTTGTTTCACTGCAATGATGAAATGAGGGACATTCCGGTATCCCAGAAACACATCGCTGATGTACCGGCCTTTTTCCATGACTTCCCGGAACCAGAATTCATCTTTGTATATTTTTCCCGTCAGTTGATACTGACCGGAATACTTGACATGAAGGCCCCGGGAATCAAACAGTCCCAAATCAACAAATGCATTGGATTTGATTTTCAGCATGTCGAACATGTCGTCGATGACGTGATCGCGGCGGATGGATTCGAAATCAAACAGGTTTGCCACCAGTTCAAGATCGGATTTGCGTTCCAGGAGAAAGGCGTCAATCATGTCCCGGTGATCTCCGACAATACGTTCCAGACTGTGGGTGGAACTGTTTTCCAGGGCCGTGGTAAAATAGTAGAAGCTGATGCCCACGGCCAGAAACAGCGGAATCAGGGGAATGACAATCATATAGATCAGAATGTTGCGCTTGACCCGTCTGGCCCGGACTGCTGCTTCACCGCTTTTCTTATCCATTATGGTGTCTTCCTTTGAAAGTGTCCGGATCCCTGACACTGACCACGGGCACCGGAGAATGCCGGAACACCTTTTCTGCCACGCTGCCGAACAGTACCCGTGACAGATTCCCACGGCCCTTGTTGGCCATGACAATGAGATCCGCTTTATGGGTTTCGGCCGCCTGAATAATGCTTTCCCAAGGAATTCCCACATCGACAATGAACGTCATTTTTTTCCTGTGTTCTGAAAAATCACTGTCAATAAGCGTGATCAAATTTTCATGGCGTTCCTTTTTCAAATCCTGAACATAGTTTTCCACATTGAGGCGATCCGGATAATACCGGCTCACCATCCCCACACTGGCCACATCACGCTGGTTGATGACGTTGAACACCACGATCTGAGCATGGGTCCCCCGGGCAATTGCCACAGCGGCCTCCAGGGTCATCCGGGTATACCCGGAGAAATCCACACATGCCAGAATTGTATTGATCTTTTTCATCTCACGCCTCCTTTATGCTTTCCGTTTTCAAACACATGATACCCGAAAAAACGCTTGTTAATGAGCGAATCAGCAATTTGCATGCCATTTCCGTTTCTCTGGATGGCACCGGGTTTCACAGACCATTCAGGGCACTTTTGGGGATATGTTCATTGATCGGGTGTCAGCTATTTTTACGGGTTGATAAACTTCTCAATACCGATGGTTCTCACCTGTGGCATAAAATTTACGGGGAAGGATAACATCTCCTTCCCCGGTTTCTTCTCTGCAGTTTTCTTTACAGATGTTTTATTTGTTTATGATCAGTTCATAGCCCGAAGTCGTTAACTTTGCGGGTTTTTTCATGTTGTCGATATTTCCGGGCATGCCCGCCAGGGGATACCACAGGGCCATGCACAGGGAAAGAACGATAATTCCCAAAAATGACCGGAACAGCAGGACCTTGAATGCCTCCCACTGGGTGAAATAGCCAAATCCATACGCAATCAGGGTGGGCGGGCACCCGATGACCAGGAGCACAAAAGTCGTGGCAAGGGGTACGGACATGGCAATGGGCACCACGGGCGTCCCGGCCAGATCCGCCATGGGCACGACTACGGGAACCAGCAGTGCGGTGGCTGCGGCATTGGCCATAAAACTGGTGATAATGGCACTGAGCCAGGAGGCACCGGCTGCAACCACTGGCCAGGGGGAGTCCGTAAAGATCGGAAAGATCTGGGTGGCAATCCACTTGCCGGCTCCAGTGTCCAGCATGGCCACACCGAGAGAAAATCCGGCGCCGAAAACCATGATGGGATTCCAGGGATATTCCGCCAGACATTTTTTCCAGTCCACCACCTTAAAAACCATGCATACCACAATAAACAGACCCCCGATGGCCGACACATGGATCTTGGTCAGGTCGGTCATAAACCAGAGAACGAATGTCACCGCAAGAATCCATGACAGTAGTTTTTCATTTTTCTGCATGGGCGGCATTTTTTCAATGGCCAGTTCAGCGGGCAGTTCCTTGATTTTGGGGGGATAAATAATCCAGACCGCCAGCCAGGTGGCCAGACCCAGAAACAGAGACGGTACAAATTGATACAGCATATATTCCATGAAGCCGATATTGTAACCGGTGATCTGGCCGAGAAGTTCTGCGGAAGCCGGAGACCGGCCGCTGCCCAGGAAGGTCGCACCTCCACCGCAGGCTGAACCCAGCGGGATCATGAACATGAAATGCTTGGTAAAGCTGTTGCTCTTGTCCGGGGTAATCCCCATTTTAAGAAACATGGGCATCATGGCATAGAGCAGGATAATGGTAATGGTGGCATCATGGGTCCATGCCGCCAGGAAGGTCGCACCCATGCACAGGGTGAAACTGAGCCGCTTGACATTGGTGCCGCCGATTTTCAAGATATAGGACATCAGCCGGTTGGGAATCGTGGTCTGCCCCAGCATCACCCCGAGCATGATAATAAAGAAAACAAAGACAACCGTCCGGTTGGCATAGGGCTCCCAGGCTGCTTTGGACGACTGAATATTGAACATGATCATTGCACAGCCGACACCGATGGAGGTCACGCCGATGGGAATCGCTTCGGATGTCCACAGCAGAACCACCGAAACCAGCATGGCAAGAAACGCATGACCCCGTGTTCCCAGAGCTTCCGGCGTGGGGAGCAGCCAGACCAGCAACCCTGCAACAATGGAGATGATAATCCACTTGAGAGCAAATTTCTGACTTTTGTCAGCCACACCCTCTTCTTCTATTTTTTCAACACTAATTTCAGCAGTCATTTGTCTTATCCTCCTGTCAGGTCATCGGGTGACAATATTCACGATTTCAAAGAAAAGATCCTGTTCCCTCAGAATACCCGTCACTTTTTGACCGGATGTGACGATCAGTCGGGTTTTCTGAGTTTTAAACATCAGATCGGCGACTTCCATGAGATTGGCGTTTTCATCGATCATGGGTGGCGATTCCAGAGAGAGGTCACCGATTTTTTTAGCGGCCAAATCTTTCATCTGGATCGTGAAAAGCCCGTCCCATCCCCCGGTAAAGACATGAGAGAACCGGACACTGTCAGCCATGGATGATTTGGGAAGGGAGAGGTAGAACGGCCTGACACCTTTGATCAGATCCTTCATGCTGAGAATACCGATAAATTTTTTGTGTTCATCAAAAACCAGGAGGGAGCGGTGACCGGCATTCCGGATCAGATTGCTGGACACCAGTTCGGTCAGGGAACTCATGAGTTTGATGATGGCCTCCCTGACCGTCATGTTGACGGTGACACTGGAGTAGTTGTCGATTTCGGTCATGATATCTTTGACCTTTTTTTCCGTCCGGGAGGTGCCGGTATTTTTGACGGCATATGCTTCATTGATTTTTGCGGCAAGAATATCGATATCGCAGGGTTTGGTCAGGTAATCAAACGCTTCCAGTTTTCGGGAATTGAGCGCAGAATACTCATTTCCATGCCCGGTGAGCATGATGACCTGGGTATCGGGTGCAATTTTCTTGATTTCCTCAAGGGCGGCATGCCCGTCCATGCCTCTCATTTTGACATCCAGGACCACCACATCATGGGGGGTGTTTTTCAAGATGGCGATGGCCTCTTCCCCTGATGCGGCAATGGTTGTTTCAAATCCTTTTTTTCTCAAGAGAGTCGACGCAGTTTGACGAAACTGGGCTTCGTCATCCACCATCATCACCTTTGCTTTTTGAGTCATGTTGTGTTTTCCTTTCATTAACGGTTAATTGACCGCCGGCAGGCTTCTGCTCCCGCGATTCTTTCATCTCTTCCATATCCGGTTTTTTTTGACGCCATACTGCCTGAGAGCAACTATGGTGCCGGAGCGTATTTCAACAGGTATAAAATATATAACTATCAGAAATATATAATATTTTTTTGTCTTTTATGGATTTGCACTTTGGATTTTTTCAATCCGATGTCAGGTTATTTTTCATATTGTAAATGATGAGCGGATCTGCATTTATTTCACACTCCATTCAGGCAGGTTCTAGTGACCTGTTCCGTGATTGGGTGTCAGCTATTTTTACGGGTTGACAAACTTCTCAATACTGATCTGGAAAACAATAGGTTCACGGAAATCTGACACTCTGGGGATTCCTTAACACCGGTCCGTCTGAGCGATGGATTCGGAAGCGATTGTTTTCAACTGTTTGGCGGTATAAAATTTGCAATAACTTGAGACTTAAACTGGCAATCAAAGGAATGGATCGGGGCCTGATTTTATTGACAGGTATACCGAAATTATTTTACAGCCCATAAATGTTCTGGTAATACTTTTGAATTTATGAGGCATACAGCAGGACAGGAGAAACCATTATGAAAACCACCCTGGTAAAAGAAATCATGGTTCCTTTGGCAGATTATGCCACAGTGAATGAAAACGCCACCATGGCAGAAGCGGTTCTGGCGCTGGAACAGGCCCGGAACCGCTTTGACAAGGAAAAACTCAAACACCGGGCCATCCTTGTCACCAACAGCCAAAACAAGGTGGTGGGACGGATCAGCTACCTGGATTTTCTCCAGGGGCTTGAGCCCAAATACAATGAAATCGAAGAGCTCTACCAGACCATCAACCGGACACTTGGGTCCAAGTATCACCTGGTGGCAGACTATTCGCCGGGCCAGTTTCGATCACAGATCCAGAAATACAGTCTATGGGAAAAACCATTAAATAACCTGTGCAGCAAAGCGGGCGCCTGCCTTGCCAAAGATTTCATGCACATTCCCACTGAATCGGACTATATCAATGAAGAGGCCACTCTGGACCAGGCAGTTCACCAGTTTGTCCTGGTTCGGACCCAGTCTCTGCTCGTGAAAAATACCCGGGACATCAAAGGCATCCTGAGGCTCAGTGATGTGGTGGAAACCATATTCAACATGGTGAAACAATGCCCGGCATAGAAAAAGCTGCCAACAGAAATATTCTCATCCGGTCATTCAGACATGAATGGGGGCGGATGATCAATCAAAGGAGATCAAAATGGTAACCATGGTTAAAATGCGGCTCATGCTGGTGGACGATGAAGAACGGTTTCTTCAGACCACCAGCAAGATGATCCGCAAGAAAGGGTATGACGTGATCAGTGCGACCAGTGGAGATGCCTGTCTTGAAAAACTGGAAACGGAACTGGTGCACGTGGTGATCCTGGATGTCAAAATGCCGGGCATGGACGGGGTGGAAACCCTGAAAAAAATCAAACAGCGTCACCCCAGAATCGAGGTGATCATGCTCACCGGCCATGCCACGGCGGATTCGGCGGTGGAAGGATTGAAATCCGGGGCCACGGATTATCTTCAGAAACCCACCAGTGTAGAAGATCTCATTGCAAAAGCCGAGCAGGCCTTTGCCAGACACCTGGATATTGAAGAAAAAATCCGGCTGGCTGAAGCGTTCAAACAATCCAGTATTTGAAAAATCCACGGTGATTCAAATCAAGGACATTTTCATCATGAGTACATGAACAAAACAATACAATGAATTTGGAGTAAATGTGTTATGGCTGAAGTTGAATCTCTGAAAGAACCTGCAAGTACCAAATCAATCATTATAAAGCTTGTCGTTTCCCTGGCTCTGGGTATTCTGGTCATGTTGGTGCCCCGGCCGGAAACCCTGACCCCTGAAGCGCAACGACTGCTGGCCCTGTTGACCACTGTTGTGTTTCTGTGGGTGAGTGAGGCGGTTCCCATCGGCGCCACAGCGCTTCTGGCCGGTGCCGGCCTGATTTTTCTCAAAATCCAGCCGGCCCAGGCTGCCTGGGCCCCCTTTGCCAGCCCGGCGGTCATGTTCGTCCTCATGATCATCATGTTCGGGGTGGTACTCAACGAGGTGGGACTGGCCAACCGCATCATGTACAACCTGCTCAAGTTTGCCGGCACAAAAATCAAACGGCTGAGCCTGATTCTGGCGGTGGGATGCACCATCACCTCATCGGTGTTCCATGACGCCACCATCACCGTGATCATGGTGTTCGCGTTCGTGCCCGTGTTCATGAGCATGGGCCTGAAGCCGGGCCAGGGACACCGGCTGCCGCTGTTTTTCATGCTGCTGATCCCCTTGTCCGCATCTGCCGGCGGGTTCGGCACCCTGCTGGGCGGCGGGCGAAACCCCCTGGCCCTGGAAGTGTTGAATAAATTCAGCGGGGGCACCATATCGGTGGGGTTTCTGGAATATATATTCATTCAGTTTCCCATCTGCATTCTGACGGCCGTGGCCACCTGGGCGGTGCTGTGGGTTCTGCTCCGGCCCAGGGAAAAAGAGCTGACCGGGGTGGAGCTGGCAGATCCGGGTCCCATGAAAGGGGCGGAAATCGGAGTGCTGATCGTTTTTATCATCACCTTTGTGCTCTGGTTCATGGGAGATCTGACCGGATGGCATTACAGTGTACCGGCCGCCTTTGCCATCCTGGGGTTCTGCGGCCCCGGATGGATCAGCTTCAGAACCATTTGTGACAATTTTCCCTGGGAATCCTGGATCGTGTTCGGGGCCGGGGTTTCTTTAGGCGTGGCGATGCTGGACAGCGGCGCCGGTCGGTTCCTGGCGGAAGTCTGCCTGCCGCTGCTGGACGGGAAACCGGAATTTGTGGTGTATTACGGCATGAGTTTTTTCGGCTCGTTTCTCTCCAGCCTGATGTCCAACTCGGCCGCCGTGGCCCTGATGCTGCCCATCACCCTGCCCATGGCGGAACTCATGGAAATGTCCCCGAAATCCGTGGCCCTGATGGCGCCCATGACCACCTCGTTCATCATGCTGGTCATTGGATGCCCGCCCACCATCATCGCTTACAGTACCGGATACTTTTCCCAGGTGGATTTCATGAAAATTGCCATCCCCTGGTGCCTGGTTTTGCTGGTGGTCTGTGTGATCAGTATGCTGGTCTACTGGCCCCTGATCGGATTCATATAATATCTTTCAAATAAGGAAACCAATCCCATGGCTGACATTGTAAATGTTAAGGCGCCGGCAACCTTCCGGTCCATATGTATCAAAGTGGGTGTTGCGCTGGTTCTGGGGATCGTGGTCATGCTGCTGCCCCGGCCGGAAAACCTGACCCCGGAAGGCCAGCGTCTCCTGGGGCTGTTGGCGGTGGTGGTTTTTTTGTGGGTCAGCGAGGCGGTGCCCATCGGTGCTACAGCGCTTCTGGCCGGTGCCGGCCTGATTTTTCTCAAAATCCAGCCGGCCCAGGCTGCCTGGGCTCCCTTTGCCAGCCCGGCGGTCATGTTCGTTCTCATGATCATCATGTTCGGGGTGGTGCTCAACGAGGTGGGGCTGGCCAACCGCATCATGTACAACCTGCTCAAGTTCGCCGGCACCCGGGTCAAACGGCTGAGCCTGATTCTGGCCATCGGCTGCACCCTGGCCTCGACGGTGTTTCATGATGCCACCATCACCGTGATCATGGTGTTCGCATTCGTGCCCGTGTTCATGAGCATGGGCATGCAGCCGGGCCAGGGACACCGGCTGCCGCTGTTTTTCATGCTGCTGATCCCCTTGTCCTCGTCTGCCGGCGGGTTCGGCACCCTGCTGGGCGGCGGGCGAAACCCCCTGGCGTTGGAAATCCTGAACAAATTCAGTAACGGCACCATCACCATTGGGTTTTTAAAATACATCATTATCCAGTTTCCCATCTGCATTCTGACGGCCGTGGCCACCTGGACTATTCTCTGGGTATTGATCCGGCCCAAAGAAAAAGAACTGGAAGGGGTGGAACTGGTAGACCCGGGTCCCATGAAAACAGCGGAAACAGGTGTACTGGTTATCTTTGTCGCCACTTTTATCCTCTGGTTTATGGGAGATCTCACCAAATGGCACTACAGCGTGCCGGCTGCCCTGGCCATCCTGGGCTTCTGCGGTCCCGGGTGGATTTCGTTCAGGACCATTTGTGACAAATTTCCCTGGGAATCCTGGATCGTTTTCGGAGCCGGGGTCTCCTTAGGGGTTGCCATGCTGGACAGCGGGGCAGGACGGTTTCTGGCCGAGGTGAGCCTGCCGCTTCTGGACGGCAAGCCCATGGCGGTGGTGTATTACGGCATGGGGTTTTTCGGTTCGTTCCTGTCCAGCATGATGTCCAACTCGGCCGCCGTGGCCCTGATGCTGCCCATCACCCTGCCCATGGCGGAACTCATGGGGATGTCGCCCCAGTCCGTTGCCATGATAGCTCCGATGACCACCTCGTTCATCATGCTGGTCATCGGATGCCCGCCCACCATTATCGCCTACAGCACCGGGTATTTTTCCCAGAAGGACTTCATCAAAGTCGCGGTGCCCTGGTGTCTGATCCTGCTGGTGATCTGCGTGGCAAGTATGCTGGTGTACTGGCCTTTGATCGGGTTTGTAAAATGATATGGAAAAAATTCTTTCTATCCACTGACGGGCAGGGTATGATATTCAATATTCGACCCTGCCCGCATGGATGGGTAACTATCCAATAATTCAGGAACAGGAGTGTACCGTGTTTAAAACATCAAGTAAAATCATGCTGGTTGATGATGAAAAAGATTTTGTTGAAATGCTGAGCCTTCGACTCAAGGAAAACGGGGAAAACGTCATATCCGTTTTCAATGGTCGGGAATGCCTGGACACCCTGGAAAAAATACCGGTGGATGTCGTCATCCTGGATGTCAAAATGCCGGGCATGGATGGGATCGAATGCCTGAAAAAAATCAAGAAACAATATCCTTTGGTGGAAGTGATCATGCTCACCGGGCACGGTACAATCCAGTCGGCGGTTGAAGGCATGAAGCTGGGAGCGTTTGATTTTCTGCTCAAACCGGCTGATTTCAACGAGTTGACCGAAAAACTGGATAAAGCCCGGGAACGGAAAAAAGACCAGATGGAACGGATCCAGAAGGCGGAAGCAGCCATGCTGCTTCGTCAGAGCAAAATATGATATCGAGAAGAGGCGCAAGGTGGATCAGACAGACGTGATCGAAGAGATCGACATCCTGCTGGTGGACGATGAGAACGATTTTCGACAGATTCTGGCCAAACGCCTGAAACGGCGGGGTATCCATGTCCGGGAAGCAGACCGGGGTGAAAAAGCGCTTTTGATGCTGGCACAGGCGCCGGCAGATGTCATTATCCTGGATGTCAAAATGCCGGGCATGGATGGCATTGAATGTCTGAAGCGTATCAAACAGGCACATGACCTGACGGAAGTGATCATGCTCACCGGGCATGCGGATATCCAGGGCGGCGTGGAAGGGATCAAATCCGGTGCCTTTGACTATCTGTCCAAACCCGTTGAACTGGAGCATCTGATCCGTAAAATCAAGCAGGCCTTTCACAAAATTCAGCGGATTCTGGCTGAAAAAGAGGCCCATGCGTTCAAGGAACAGGTCAAGCAGCAGATGGTGGTGGCTGAACGGCTGGTGGCACTGGGCACGATGGCCAGCGGTGTCGCCCACGAGATCAACAATCCCCTGGCGGTGATCCAGGACTCAGCCGGATGGCTCCAGCAGATCCTGGAAAAACCGGAAATGCAGTCGATGCCCCGCAGGGATGACTTCAACAAAGGCCTTGATCGAATCAACACCGCAGTCAAACGAGCCGGAAAAATAACCCAGCAGCTGCTTCAGGCCGTCAAAACCCAGACAACGGAAACGGCGGATCCTTCGACCTTTGTGGAGGTCAACCTCAAAAAATTATCTGAAGAAGCCATCTCACTGGTTGCACCAGAGGCGGCCCTCAAATCCATTGCCGTCCAACTGAAAGGCCCGGAACCCGACCCCGCCGCCTGGACCGATCCACTGCAGCTGCTCCAGGTATTGCTCAACCTGCTGTCCAATTCCATCCAGGCCACCAATGAAGGCGGACAGGTGACCATTTGCCTGGACACATCCCTGGAAGAAGCAAAAATCATCGTCAAGGACACCGGATGCGGCATTTCAAAGGAAAACATCTCCCGAATTTTTGAGCCTTTTTTTACCACCAAAGAGGCGGATCAGGGCACAGGAATGGGCTTGTATGTTTCCTGGGGAATCATCACCAGCCTGGGAGGATTGATTTCCGTGGAAAGCGAAATCAACAAGGGCACGACTTTTATCATTACATTACCGGCTAAAAAATAAGGCAGGCAGGATTTATGTCAGAAAAAAGAACAGATGCAATTCCGGAAAAAATACGGGTATTACTGGTGGATGATGAGGCTGTTTATGTGGATGTGCTTGCCAACCGTCTCGGGAAACGAGGATTTGACGTACAAAAAGCCTATACCAGTCCGGAAGCACTTTTGATTTTGCGAACCCAGCAGTTTGACGTGGCGGTGCTGGACCTGAAAATGCCGGACATGGATGGCATCGAGGTATTGAAAATCGCAAAGCAGGTGGTCCCCACCCTCCAGGTAATCATGCTGACCGGCCATGG
>JBFLKI010000045.1:0-13515 GCA_040883135.1 Desulfotignum sp.
AGATCAGAAAAATTACGCGCCGATCACGTCCATGGCCGCAAAGCGCGGTTCATGCAAGGGGATGAGAATGTCCGCCTGTTTTTTGACGGTTTCCAGAATATCGTAAGCGTCATAAGCATTTACATGGGTTCCCGGCGGGATCACCGCCATTTCCATACCCTGGATTTCCGGCGGGGGATCCAGGTTTTCGTCAATGATACAGAACCCGGTGATGGCGGCCCTGCCTTTGGGTGTGTCCACCAGCACGGTCATACCGCCCCGGGTGTGGGCCGGGGTGTGGATCATCCGGATACCGGTGACAATGTCCGTGTCAGCGGACAATGCCTGGATCTGGCCATTGTCTTCGATATCCTCGATATAGTCCTCCAGATACCGGTAATCCAGGGGATGGGGGTTGTGCACCGATTCCAGCTCTTTTTGATGGACAAAGAACCGGGCGTTTTCGCATTTGTAATCATTTTCGCAGTGATCGGTGTGCAGGTGGGTGTGGATCACGATGTCGATGTCTTTGGGGATGAGCCCGTGTCGGGCCAGCCCTTGCTCGAAGGTGTAGATTCTGCCGTTGATGGCCGCTTCCCGGTCTTTGGACTGAATGGGGTGCATCTCGCCCGTATCCACCAAAATGGTCTGATTCCCGCCTTTGATGAGCCAGCTGTAGATGGGAATGGTAAAGGTCTGGCCCTGGCCGTGCTGATAGGTCATCATGCTTTTGTCAAACACTTTGGTTCCCATGACAATGGGGTGAATGGTCAATGATCCGGTCATGAGGATTTTCCTTTACGTTGAAACAACAGCAGACAGTTTCTGGGTCAAGGCGATGGCATTGCTTTGTTTGAGATTCCGGTGCAGGGAGTTGAATATTTCTCTGACAATACCGGCTTTGGGTTTCGGAGACAGCAGCTGAATTTCCATGGTCTTGATATCCATGACCACCTCTTCCACCCATGCGTAAGGATGGGTTTCTTTTTCCAGCACGGTTTTGATTTCCGCTAGCAGTTCTAAGACCATCTTTTTTTTGTCAGGATCGAGCACCGGGTCCCGGCCCAGGGATATTGCCTGGTGCGGATGGGACGAGGGAGATGATTTGCCAAGGGTTTTGAGACCGCCGTCGGTGATGCCGATGCCTCCGGACAGGGTTTTGAGTTCCGCGAGGTCCTGGATGAACAGCGATTCCGCCATGGTGCCGGCTTCGGACTTTTCCAGCCCCAAAGCCGCTCCGACGTCATACATGGACACCTGAATGCCCGTATCTCCCTGGGTCATCATGTACAATTGGTTCAAATAGGCGCGTTCTTCAGGATTTTCCATAGTCTCCTTGGGGGACGTCTTTTTCTGAGGATCGTCAACATCAATGATGGTGGCCGCAGCCGCCCGCTTTCTTGTTTTTCTTTCCCTGGCACAGATCAAACATGTGGAACAGCTGAAGATCTCCGGACTTCATCAGATCCAGGTTTTCACCCACCGTGTCTTTCTGGGCCGCATAGACGCGGATGTCGGCGCTGTGCATGTTCCGCTGGCCCCCGTCTCCGATACATTTGGTGACCACGGCCTCCACAGCGTCTGATTTGTCGAATATCCCGGTTTTGCACCCGGCATCGGGGTTGTCGATTTTCCGGTTTGTCCGGGTCTGGATATCACCGGTTTCAAGATCCACCACCAGAAACAGCGTTGCTGTGCCGAAATGATCATTGACCCGGCTGTCCAGTCCTTTGTCTTCGGTGACCGGAAATGCGATTTTCATGGGTTCCTCCGTGCGTAAATATAAGTATTCCGGGCCGTCACGCCCGAGCATACTAACTACAATAACGCATTCACGGACAAAATCAACCTCGAAGCCGGTCGCTGAAAAAAATTATATGACAACCGTTCGGGGCAGGGGTTTGATAAACGATTGTCTCAGACTGTAGGTGTAGGCCCCCTGGAACGGGATCATCAGAATATCCCCTTCCTGAATGTCGGCACCGAAAAACGAGTATCCCCAGACATCATGTGGCGTGCACAGCGAACCCAGAATGCGGCAGGGACGCTCGGTCAGGCCGGGCCGGGTCAGGTTCAGCACCGGAAAATAATCGGTTTCAAACCGCTCCCAGCCCACGGCATTGGTCCCGGCATCCGTGATCACCAGGTCCGGCATTTTTTTGTCAATGACCTGGACGATGATATGGACGGCATCATGACAGATCCACCGGCCGGGCTCGAAACAGATGACCGTGGACACATGCGGCATCACATGATCGGTCAGGGCTTTGGACAGCTCATGAGCAAAGGTCTCCAGAGGCGCGGCCGGCAGATGATAATGGCGCAAGGGATCCTCCGACACCAGCCATTCACCTGATTCCGGCCAGTATCCGCCGCCGATGTCGATGAACCGGCACCCGGCAAGAAAATCCGCCGGCAGTTGTTCAAGCAGGGCACCTGAATCACGGATAATTTCCTTCTGACGGTCCGGGGTCAGGTTCCAGGATGAATGAAACTGGATGCCGGTGCATGACAAAAAAGGATGGTTCAGAATCTCCCGGATCAGGGACGGCACCTGGTTCGGAAGAATGCCGAATTTCTGCCACAGCCCTTCAGGCTGGCAGTTGAGCCGCATGCCGGCGGACAGAGACTGTTTTTTTTCCGCCAGAATCGCCATGAGCCGCCGGCATTCTCCGACACTGTCCATCAGCAGGGTCACCCGGTCCGGATGGGCCGCGGCCATCATCAGTTCATCTCTGGTTTTGCCGGGACCGCTGAAGATGATGTCGTCTGCTCCCAGGTCCAGGGCGGCTGACAGTTCCAGGCCGGACGATACATCCAGGCCGAACCCTTTGGAAGTTAGAATCCGGGAGATCTCCGGCATGTTGTTGCTTTTCACGGCAAAATAAAACCGGGTCTTTGGCAGCCGGGATTCGAATGCGGTCTTAAACCGTGCGGCCTGATGGGCAAGCTTTGCCGAATCCACCAGATACAGGGGTGATCCATGGGTTTGAACATGGTCAAGATAGCGCTGCGACTGATCAAACAGCGGTGCTACCTGGCTGGTGAGAAATTCCGGCGTCATTACCGGATGGGGATGACCCGTCGGCAAAGTCATGGCTGGATGTCGATCTCCAGGCGCCGGATCAGCAGGGAGCACCGGGTTTCCGGGAAGTTCCACCCATAGGTGTCAAAGATGACGTGTCCCAGAAGCCAGGAATCATAATCATCCGGCGGCAGGACGATCCGGTGGCCGGGTTTCCGGATTAGATGAATCTGTTTGGCCCGGGGTTCAGCAGCCAGGTTTTGGGAATGGACCGCTTTGAGAGTCCCGTTTTTTCTGGCATGAATCCGGAGGGCCATGTGGGGGGAGAACCGGAAATCATCCGGACTCCATGGCCGGTTTCCGGCCACATCCAGGGTCAGCTTCAGGATGTCCAAATGTCCTGATATGTCCAGCAGCCATGGCAGGCAGTCGCCGCCGGGCCGGGGAGTGATTTCCAGCAGATACGGCCGGTTGTGCCTGATCACAAAATCCACCATGCATATCCCGGTCTCAAGGCCCAGGGCCCGGGCCGCCTTTTCCAGGACAGGGGTCAATGTTTCAACCGGCAGCTGCAATGGCAGGATTCCGGGCACTTCATATCCGGCGGCCGTGCCGAAGGGCATGCCGGCCGGGGTCATTTTCCGGGCCAGCCGGATCAGGGTCAGGCCGGTGTCCGTCAGAATGAAATCCCCGCTGTATTCCGGTCCGGATATCCGCTCTTCAGCCAGAATCAGGAGATCCGGATGCGCAAACAGTGCATTTCCCTTTCTTTTTTCCAGGCCGGAGGTCAATGTCTGCCATGCAGCGTCCGCTTCCTTGCGGTTTCCACATTGAAATACCAGCTCGCTGCCGCTGCCCCAGGCCGGTTTCAGCACCAGTCCGGCGGTCACCTCCTTGAGGATCCGCGTCACATCCGCGATGCTGTGAACCGGCCAGACCCGGGGGCATGGAACTCCTTGGGTCTGCCACAACTGCTTGGAAATCAGTTTGTCCCGGCAGTTCAGAATGGCGGATTCCCCGGGATAAGACAATCCAAGTGTACGGGCCAGCCGGGCTGCGGGGATCATGGTTTCACAGTCGAAACAGGCAATGCCGGCAGGTGTCTGGGACCAGGTTTTCAAATGGGCGGTGACCGCGTTCGTCAGCGCTGCGGGATCGGACAGGTCGCACACCAGTTCCTCGGAGGGATCCGGCACCGGCTCCCAAGCCGACTGGCGCACAGACGGAGCGGTGATGAAAAGCGCTTCATCCGGGTAACGGGTCCGGATCCATTCGATATAGTCGGCAGTCGTGCCCACCACCAGCACTTTAGGCGTTTTATGCGCAGCGGACGTTTCGGTGGTCTGCATGAAGACCGGACTCCTGGGCAAGGGGGTGGGTGCAGATTTCAAACAGGGGAACCGGGGTCAGCCGGAACCGTTGTTTCCAGTTGAAATCCCCGCACAGGAAATCCACGTATTTCAGGTGCTGTGTGCATGCCCATTTCAGGTGATGGCGGTTGATGAGCTTGGCGACACCGGGAAATTCCGGGTTGGTGCCCCCGGCCATCACGGTATAGGTGCCTTTCCACAAAGCCCCCATGTCCACGGCCGCCAGTCTGCCGCCGATATGCACACAGGTCATGCGAAGCAGCCCCATTTTGTGGAGAAATTCGGCCAGGATTTCAAAGGCGTGAAGAAACCGGGAGTCGTAAAAATAGGCATCCGGTCCGAAGGCGGCCAGATTCATTCGGAACAGATGGTCCATGTCCCACAACGTTCCTTCGGAAATGCGGACATCCTGCGCTTCCAGCTTGCGGATGTCCGCGTTGAGTTTCTTCCGGGTTTTGCCGGAAATGGACTGCCAGTAGGTATCAAAATCAAATCCGAAAGATGCCGGAAAAAACAGATATCGGGTTTCATCCGGACTCAGCAGCCCGGTCCGGTTCATGCCGGTTCGGTATTTGATGTACCGCAGATGCACCGGACCGGGCACGGCATCCAGAAGCGTTTCCAGTATTTCAGGGGTGTGGGCGATGATCCGGTTCTGTTCCAGCCAGGTTCTGCCCTGCCAGGTTTCACCGGGGAACTGGACATAGGTCCCGGCTTCGTCATTTCTGCACAACGCCAGCAGACCCACGGGCCGGCCGGCCTGTTCAGCCACGTGAAACGCCAGGGGCCGGGCAAATGCCTTGTGAAAACACCATCTGACCGGCCATAGATCGAACAGGACCCGGGGGGGCCAAAGACTTTCCCACAGTTTTCTGCAATGGACCGGGTCCTGGTACAGGACAGGGTGTATGCCGTTCATTCAGAGACGATGGGTGACGGAAATCCTGGAAAAAGACCCGCCGAAACTGGTTTGGGAGAACTGCCGGACCACTTCCGGATCATAGGCTTTGCAGCTGAACACATCCAGGTAAACCGTGTTGGTCAGGTTGGCGAAATGGGCGGATATCAGTGATGTTTCTATCAACTGGACCATGGAAAATCCCGCGACTTTTTCATCCTCCCCGAAATGAACCACCTGGGTCTCTCCAAAGCGTTTCATTTCGATGAGGTCGCAAAGCTCTACCACAAATGATTTGATATAATCGGCATTCCGGATTTTTTCGGGATCGCAGTCGTAAATATCGATGGCGGATGCAATACCCCAGGCTTCCGGCATGGTTTCCAGGGTGACGTTCGGTTTGATGCAGGGGGATACGTTCATTGGTGACTTCCTTTTTTGAAGGCAGCGCGCAGCTACCATTTGGGTTTGGTTCGATTTTTCTGATACGGTTTCTTGTCTGATTCTTTCCGTTGATTGTGGCGTTCCCGACGGTCTTCCCAGCACAGGTCCTCTTCCTGGGTTTCTTTGAACTTAGGCGCTTTGTGTTTCGCGCGTCGGTTGCTCTCTCTTTGAATCATGTCTCACCCTTCCTGATTGTTTTTTTCTTTCATTTTTTCAGGCCCAAAGATTTTTTTTGGAATCCGGTTTGATCGGCTTTGAGTCAAAGCAGAAAGCATGCCAGAATGAAATTATTTTATTTCCTTTCAAATCAGTGGGTTAAAAAATATTATTTGACGGGATCCGGATGGTTTTTCGGTATTTTTTTACCGCAACCAATATTTCGGCTGATTGATACTGAAAAATTGGCAGATCCAGGGCTGGACAGGGAAGTGAATGGTACCTGTATTCGGGTTAAAAAGCCGATTTTTTGGGATTTTTTTTGCTGAAACCCTGTATTTTTTCTCAGATTTGGATATAAAATAGGGACGTGTTATGAAGTTTCGGTATTCATTTACCAAAAGATAAGTGCTGAGGAGATCTTTTCTGTGCTGACCCGGCTTGTGTGTGCCGTCAAAGAAAAAAAACTGGCAGCGGCCATTGAAAAACGGCTGGCCGATGCGGATATCCGGCTGAATGTGTTTCATCATCCCCACAACACCTGGCAGGATCTGGTGAGAAGCTGTGCCGATGTGTTTCTTGTCAGCCGGACCCTGATTCCCAGGCCCGTGGATGCCAGTGTCGCCATTCTGAACAACCTGCCGGAAAAACCCATCACCATTATTCTGGATGACCGGGAATCCTCCAAGGCCCACGCCGATCTCCTCGGCGCGGGAGCGGATATGGTACTGTATGCGGGACTGCCGCCGGACCGCCTGGTGGAAGCCATTGAAACCACCCTGGCTTCCCGGCAGCAGTTCTATGATTTGAACCGGTTTGATCATCGGGGCCGGTCCCAGCCCAGGCTGCATGATTTTACCTCGAACAGCCGGGACATGCAGCTGTTTCTGGACGAGGTCCGGCAGGTGGTGGCCACGGATGCCAGCCTTCTGCTCCAGGGAGAGACCGGGGTGGGAAAAGAGCATCTGTCAAAAGCCATTCACATGGAAAGTCACCGTGCCAAAGGTCCGTTTATCGCCTTGAACATGGCGGCCATTCCGGATCAGCTCATGGAAAGTGAATTGTTCGGCCATGAACAGGGCGCATTTACCGGCGCGATCCGGTCCCGGAGAGGCGCGTTCGAGCTGGCCCACGGCGGTACGCTTTTTTTGGATGAGATCGGGGAGATGCCGTTGAAAATGCAGTCCAAGCTTCTCAGGGTGCTCCAGGATTTCGAGTTCATCCCGGTGGGCGGGGAATCCCCCGTATGGGTGGATGTCCGGGTCATCGCGGCCACCAATAAGGACCTCACCCGGGAGGTGGAAAATAAAAGATTCCGCCAGGATCTGTATTACCGGCTGGGGGTCATCACCCTGACCCTGCCGCCGCTGCGGCAGAGAAAAGAGGATATCCCGGCCATGGCCGGACACTTTCTGAACCAGCAGGCCCAGCGCATGGGGCGGGGTATTGAGGGCTTTTCAGATGATGCGGTTCACGCCCTGTGCGAGTATGCCTGGCCCGGAAACGTCCGGGAACTGATGAACGTCATTGAACGGGCAGTGTTGCTTTGTCGGTCAAACCTTATTACACTCAAGGATCTTCCTTCCGGATTCCAGCCTGTAAAGGGGTTGCCCGGTAATTGGATGAACGGTGTTGACGAATCCGGATCAGAATCCGACTGGGAAGGCCGGACCCTGGAACAGGTAAAATCCCAGGTCATTACCCGGGTGGAGAAAAGGTATCTGGAAATGTTGCTGGAAAAAACCCGGGGCCGTGTGGGGGAAGCCGCCCGACTGGCGGGCATTCATCCCAGGGGTCTGTACGGGAAAATGAAAAAGCTGGGAATCGACAAACATCGGTTCAAGCCCGGCGGAAAAGGGGAAAACCCGATTTCCGACCGGACCTAAGCGCTGTCTGTTAAATCCTTCTGTCCGTCTCCTCTATACTGCATTCATCGGACTGCTCAAAGCATTGCTCCACATCGCGGCGCGATATCGTCCGGGTATCGACATGTTTGACCACCAGCCAGTATCCGATGCTTGTGGCAAATACCACTGCGGCCGTAGCAAACATATAACTTGGTTCCACCACTTTGAAATCCAGAATGATGACTTTCCGGGCGATGGCCATCAGGGCCGTGGCCATGACAATTTTGACGTGAATCACATCATCCCTGAGATAGATGGTGATGTTGATGAATATTTCAATGGCGATCAGCACCGCCATGAAGGCACCAAACGTGGCTAAGATATCACTGATGTTCATGAGCATGACCGGTGGGGTTCGTAGTTTCACATAGATTTCCCAGGCCACGTCCAACACCCCCCAGAGAATCACCAGGGTCATCAGGACCGCGAGACTGCGGACGCTGAAGCGGATTAAAACCCGCAGTTTCTGAATCAACGGTTCATTGGGGTTGTCCATATCATCCATTGCAGATCCCTTTCAATTTAAGATGTGGTGTATTCGGGAATGTGCTACAGGCCCTTTTTTTCCAGCCACATGAAAAGAAGCAATCCTCCGACAATAAATATCGGAATGATAATCCAGTGATGGACTCCCAGCACTTGGGGCAGGGTGATTTTGCCCAGATCGCCCCAGGTGTAGATGGTTTTCTGGAGCCCGGGATAGACTTCCGCAAAAACGGCGGCCCCCGCGATCATCCCCAGGATACCCCAGATCGAATCCCAACGGCCTTCTCCCAGAGCACCCATGGAGGTGCCCGGACAGTATCCCAGAAGGCCCCAGCCAAGGCCGAATATCAGGCCACCGAGGATGACGGGGCCCAGGATCGTGGCTTTGATGGACAAAGAGACCAGCCCCAGATCCCTGAGCAGATAAATCCCCACCATGCCCACCAGCACGCTGGAAAGCATGAACTTGACAATGGTCATGTCTATGAGTCGAAGGGCTCCCAGCTGCTTGTCATAACGCAGCACCCGTCCTTTCTGAAGCAGAAAACCGAACAGCAGCCCGGTGACCAGTCCGTATATCAGCATTTTCATGGATCGTCCCCTTATTTATTGTAAACCAGTCGGGCGACAATGACGCCGCCGATAAAGAAACAGATGAGGGCAATAAACCCGCTGACCGCCAGTTGAAGCGTACCGCTCAACCCGTGACCGCTGGGTCACCCCCCGGCCAGCCGGGCCCCGAATATGGCCACAGCCCCGCCGAAAAAGGCGAAGACCGCCCGCTTGCCGACACTGCCGGCACCGAACCGTTCAGCCCACATGTCCGGCACGGCCTGCCATTTAAACGATCCGGAAGTCACGGCGGCGGTAAAGGCACCTAAAATGATGCCGATCATGAACATCCACTGCCAGTCGATTTTTGGGACCACCTTGATGAAATAGTCCATCTGCGACACCCGCTCCGGTCCGAAAAACTGTTCGATCATTCCGGCGGTCCGGACAAACGAGGTGGAGGCCCCAAAATACTTTCCGGCAATCACCACGGACAAAATCCCCACCACACCGGCAAGCGCCCCTGCCAGATAAGGGCTCCAGCCATCATTGTCGGTTTGTTTCATGTTGATCTCCTTTCAGCTGTGGGATTGACTGACTCACTGAATTTTACGTCAGATAATGCGGCATTGCAAAGAAAAATATCGGTCACATCAGCACCAGTGCCACAGCACAGCCCGGCAGCATGGCCGCCAGCATCAGCAGCGGCAGTTTGAAATGAACCCGGACGCCGGCAATAAAAGCAAAGATTACTCCCTTGACCAGGGTATTGGTCAGGCAGGCCAGAAGAATCCCTATCACCGCCACTTCCATCGCCAGATCCTGTCTGGCGGACCGGGACAGGGAAAGGGCGATGGCATCCACGTCAATCAATCCGGATACGACAGACAGCACATAAATGCCGGAGTTGCCGAACCATTCTTTCATGGCTTCGGAAAGAAACAGCACCGCCGCTAGAATCAGGCCGAACTGCAATGCCATGCCGAGCTGCAACGGATTTTTCAGCACCAACGGTTGATGCTCTCCGGTCTCGTTTCGGTCCCGCTGCCACCAGATCCAGGCCAGGGCGCATAACAGACCGGCAAACATGGTGGCCAGGGGCAGCCACAAGGCTTTGAGCAGGCCGGGATATACCACGAACACTTCGATCACGACCCGGATGAACATGATGGCGGCGGCCACCAGGACCCCGGCGGAAAAAACAAAGCTGGTTTTCTGTTGTTTTGCAAACCGGGCCAGACTGATGGTGACGGCTGTGGAAGAGACCAGTGCCCCGGCGATGGCCGTAACCAGCACCCCTTTTTTCTGGCCGGCAATCTGGATGATCACATATCCCAGAAAAGAGATGCCCGAGATCAGCACCACCATCCACCAGGTCCAGTATGGGTTCAAGGCTTCCCAGGGACCATATCCCTTATTGGGCAGCAGCGGCAGAAGGACCAGTGAGATGATCAGCAGCTTGAGCCCGGAGAAAAAGTCTCCGGGCTGAATGGTTTTGAGCCAGGAGTGCAGCACCGGTTTATATCCGAGCAGAGAAATCACGACCACGGTCACGGCCATGGCCGGAATCGGATGCCCGAACGCGGCCCAGGCCGACAGGACAAACGAGAGCATCATGGTGAAAGCCGTGGTGGTGCCCATGTCCTTGTCCGCCCGCACCTCCAGAATATGGCCGGCAATGATCAACGCACACACGCCGGGAAACGCAGCTACCATGAACCAGGGTGTGGTCTGCTCGGAAATCAGGGCGCAGACCCCTCCCAGCAACCCGATGAGACTGAAGGTCCGGATGCCGGCCACCCGTTCGCCTTCATCTTCCTCACGGTCGCTCCATCCCCGTTCGATCCCGATCAGGAGCCCTATGGCCAGTGCGGCCAGCAGCTTGATTGCCAGGTTGTAGGAAGTGTCCATAAGCTTTTACCTCCATGGATGGATATTACGGCAAACCGATGGGCAATGCAAAAAAAATATCTGGGATCTATCCGGCAGCGGTCTGCCACAGGGACAGCCACAACGGCATGGCCAGGATACACACCAGATACTGGAGCAGCATCATGCTGGCCACGGACCGTTCATCCCCGCCGTAGTTTCGCACCATGAGAATCAGGTTGGTGGCCGGCGGTGACGAGGTCTGAAGGATGATCAGGCTGCAGAACAAGGGCAGGGTATGATAAAGACCCAGACCATACATCAGGGCAAAGGCGGTCCCGGGCACCAGGATGAATTTGACGCCCGAGACCCGGATCACATCGGTTAAAGGCGGCATGTCTGTCAGTGAGATGCTGCCCAGGGTGGCGCCCAGGATAAAGACGGCCAGAGGCACCGTGGCCTGGCCCAGCAGATCCATGGCGGACAACAGGGTGTCGGGTATGGCTGTGGAGGTGCCGGACACCACCAGAAAAATGGCGGCCAGGGTCGCCACCAGGGGCGGGGTGACAAAATCCCGCCATTGGATGGCCGCGCCCCGGTTTCTGCTGATCAGCACCTTGCCCACACTCCACATGATGGGGGACTGGCCTAAAATCAGCAGAAAACAATACAGGGCCAGCCGGTCGAACTGGTCCGGAAACACCAGCTGACCAATGGGCAGTACAATATACACCGCGTTCTGAAAACTGGCCATGGAGATGAACGCACGTTTTTCCGGCCTGCGGCCGAACAGGAGAAACGCCATGCCAAGCCCGGCTGACGCAATCAAGACGCCTGACAATGGCAACAGCCACCACCGGGAAAATCCGGACGGATCAAACTGGCTCACGGTCTTGACCACAATCAGGCAGGGCAGAAAAACGTTCACGGTCACGGCCGACAGGGCCTGAACATGGGCCTGGGACACAATCTTTGTCCGCACCAGGACCCCGGCGGCGGCTGAAATGATGAACAACTGGAAAACAGCGGAAAAAACCGTGGAAAATGTGGGAATGAACATAAGCCGGTTGGGTCACTCCTTTCTGGAAATCATGCCAAGCTGGGAAAATTTTTCAGTCATGGCATCGTAATGGGAGCCTTTCCAGAAAATTTTCAGACACCCCGGGCATTGGAAAAAGTCAGTAAAATATTTTTTGGTTTTGGGTTCCAGCAGGTGAAGAATATCGGTTTTGGCCACCTTTGCCAGGGGGTGGTTGCACTGGGTGCACCGGGAAAAAAATGCGGTCTGGGCATGGAGCCCGAAAAAGTCGACCACCTCCACCACCTGGTCATAGGGCAGATCAGACCGGATCCTTCTGGCAAATACAATTTTTCTGCGTTTCAGCAAGGAGGTGTCCCGGGTCAGCACGATGCGGGATTCTGATGCAGACAGATCCGCAATCTGTTCATCGGAAAACGATGAAGAGCAGGCAACGTCAAATCCCAGCAAAATGAGCAGCCGCCCCAACTTAAGCACATTCACATCAGCGATGAAGCGGATTCGGTTCAGTGGTTCCGGCCTTAGCAGAGACGGGGTTAACACATCAAACGGCGGATCGATCCCATGAGCGGTCAGATTCCCAGGCGTGTCCGGAATAAAGGAAAAATTGAAGTCCTGTCCGTTGAAACAAAGTCGGCCTACCTCGGTATGGGGAATTCCCAGCGACTCGATGATATCCTTGATCGACGCTCTGCGGGTCAATGCATAAACCAGATCATTCCTTTTATGGCGGCCCGCCAGAAAAAAATCAAATACCGGATCAAATGTGACAGAAATTTTCACGCTGTATTTGTACTATGACACCGCAAAATTTCAAATAATTTTTTATCCTGAATTTATAAACCTTTGAAGGTTCCGGTTGTGTTCTGGAAATATCAATGATATCGAAATTATGGCTGAGTTTTTATGGACTCAAGCGTAGTCGTAAATATTCGCAATTGTTAGCCTCTCCTGATACCAAAAAAACACACTCATACATGTTTTAAAAATAACATTTTAAAACCTCACAATCATAACAAGTTAAGCGTTCCAATTTTTTGACTTTTCGAAAGATACTTGTTTTTTTGTATTGGCTTGGATAATGTGTTTATAATCCACGGAAAAAATGGCGTCGATGGTTTTAAATGAGATTGCTCTGGTGAACTAATTTGAATTTCGATGATACCATCACTTTAATCTTTGGATTTTTGTGAAATGTAAGTGTTTTGACCCGCTGGATATCACAATGGTACAGACCATCATTGATTTTTCTCAATGTGTGAGCAGATAGGCGGAAAGGGAGATATGGTATCAGTAAAAACACATTGAAAATGACCACCTGGTGACACTGGCAAGAAAGCACAGGTTTCAAGATGTGTAGATGCACCACTGCACCTGTTATTTTTCTTAATGCCTTGGAATGAAGACTATCGATATTATTGAGGGCTATTTATCTGCTGATTTCTACCGTGGACTCCGGAAGAGTTCTACAGTTTATAGATACCTTTATCATTTCAATTGTTGGTGGGAAGGGGAGTTATGAAAGTATTAGCCCTTAATTCCAGTGCACGAACCGGAAGTCAAAGTAAAACCGAGCTGATGCTGAACCACCTTGCGGATGGAATGATCAAGGCAGGGGCCGATGTTGATGTGGTCAATCTTAGGGGGAAGAATATAAAAAACTGTACCGGCTGTTTTTCCTGTATGACGAAAACCCCCGGGAAATGTGTACTCAGAGATGACATGACAGAAGAACTCTTCCCAAAATGGCTGGAATCCGACCTGATTATTTATGCCACACCGCTATTCCA
>JBFLKI010000281.1:0-9286 GCA_040883135.1 Desulfotignum sp.
CACAAAACGCCGGCCCGGGGTGTTGCAAAATGGAAATGGGCGTACCGGATCAGGTCTGTTTCGAGGTGGCCTTGGTCTCCCACTCCTCGATCTTGGTGGTGTCGTAAATTTCCTCCCAGCCGGTGATCATGCCTTTGATATGACTGAACAGGGAATGGCCGGTGGTGGTCATGTACAGGTGAATGATCAAAAAATTCACCAGCAAAAACGCCGCCAGGGTGTGAATGAATGCGATAGGCGCCAGAGAGAGGTCTCCGAAACTGTTGTACAGGTAGTAGATCAGTCCTGTTACCATCTGCACCGGCAAAAGCATGGCGGAGATACCCAGATAGGCCAGGCGCTGCAGCGGGTTGTGTTTGGCACCAGGCGATTTCTGCACCGGATGATCCTGACCGTGGAAAATGCCCCAGGCATAATACATGGCCACATCAAACAGTTTTTTGGTGGTGGGGATATATTGTTTCCACTCTCCGGTGATGATCAGCCAGAAAGCGAAGAACGCAAACGAGCCCAGCCAGAACAGGCCGATGAAGTTGTGCAGATCGACCGCCGTGTCAAACCCCACCAGTGTATACAGTCCATGGACTTCAAAGCCGGTGATCATCAAAAGGATGATCATCAACGCCTGGAACCAGTGCCAGAGGCGTTCGAACCGGGTGTACAGATAAACTTTGGTCAGTGTCCTGCCAGTCATGAGTTACTCCTCCCTGCCGTTACGGGTGAAAAACCGGCCCAGTCCGTGGAGCATGACGCCGGCCAGAGCCCCGAATACCGCGATCATGCCGATGGTGTCCACAATGGCGAACTTGTCCCGGCCCGGCATGTAGATACCGGTGATACCGGCCAGCCGGGAATTGTCCCGGGTGTGGCAGTCGATGCAGTCCAGGGATTCTTCCGCCGGGGCCACCATGTGGGTGATGGGAAAGGCATAGGTGGTTTCCACGTAATCAAATTCTCCGGAATAGGGCACATCCAGGGTCTGGTTGCCCAAGGAGATGGCCTCGTCCATGTCAAAGGTGGTCCAGAACCCCTTGGGTCCGGAAAGCAGCGGCGCCACCAGCTGTTTGTTGACTTTGTCATAGGGCTGTCTGCCTGAATGGATTTTAAACGGGTGAATCCGGGCGTTCGGATCATCCGACGATCCTAAGGGATGGCTGACTTCCACGATCTTTTGGGGATCGATCTCATCCTTGATGCCGATGTTTTCGAAAGACCCGTTATACCAGTAGTATTGGGGTACCACGTTTTTGGCCCATTTGAAATCCCCTTTGATGGATTTGTACACCGGCTTGCCGAACTCCCCTTTTTCTTCATAGGGTTTGCCGTCCTTGAGTTTGCCCGCGGTTGTCCAGTCCCACCACATTTTGGTGGGGTTGACCCGGGCGAATTCAGGGATGTGACAACTCTGGCACGCCACCTTGTCGGTGTGGTCGTTCATCTTGGTGTGGGCCTTGTGGGGGGTGGCGCTGTGGCAGGATTCACAGGTGATTTTGGTGGCCATGTCGTCTTGGATCAGGCTTTTGCGTTCCGCTGCGGCCGGCCGGGTATAGAGCCGTCCGGCAATGTGGTGCTTGACCGTGGTATGACACCTGGTGCAGGCAAAATCCGCACCTTCGGCGGCCATGTGCACATCCAGCATCCGGTTGGGTCTGGTCAGAGAGGTGTCTAAGTCCCCGTGCTTGACCCCGTCCCCCCCGCCGCCTTTGAAATGGCATTCCCCGCAGTTGCTTCGCTGGGGCAGGGTGATGTTTTGCACCGCCTGGCTGATCCCGTTGTGAAGGTCGTTGACGATTTCCTGAATATCCGGGTCATCATCTCCTTCAAACGCGCTCAGATCGGCAAAGGTTTCCTTGAAGGCAAATTTTTCCTTGCCGTGGCAGGACAGGCAGTTGACCTCCCCCTCCACCCCGTTCCAGCCGGCATGGCAGCTCAGACAGCCTTTGTCTTCCATGGCGTTACCGGAAATACAGAAGTTGTTCACGGCATGACCCGCCTTGCCGTTCATGATACCTTCTTTTTCAGACGGCACCAGCCAGGTCCAGTGGATGGTTTCCTTAAACTGCATGGATGCATCGGTGTGACAGGTCAGGCAGGCCTGAGTGATCTGGTCCCCGGACGTGAATTTCTGGTTGAGTATCTCGATTCTGGAATGGTCCACCGTGGTCCAGTGTCTGTCGCCCTTGACCACCTGTTTGGCCAGTTTCATCCCCAGCGCTTCGTCATCGGTGGCGGCAAGCGCCGGACCGGCCATCAGAAAGCACAGTACGGTCAGACCGGCGGCGGCACGTCCGAAACCCCATTTGCATCGTTTCAATCCCATACGGAAAGCCTCCGGAAATAAGTCGGCTCAACGCCCCGGTTGCCTGTGAGACAAGCCTCCGGGGTGTTGAGCGGTTTACGTTTAACTGCAGGTAGCCGGTGAGGGTGAGTCCTTGGCAAATTCATAAAAATAGGAGTAGATGTCCAGAATGTCCTGATCTGACAGTTCATCCCATTGGGCCTGACATCCGAACGCCTCAAAATTGCGGTTCTCAAACACCTGCTTCCATTCGGCCCGGGTCATGTCGGCCGGACTCACCGTGGGGGTAGGGGAGTCCACGCCGCCGTTTTCATGGCAGGCCTTGATCACTTTGCGGTAGGTGTATTTGCCCTTTCGGTGGTTGCCGTCCGGACCGTCACCGGCAAATGCGGCAGAGATCGGTCCTATGGTAAAGATGGCAAGAGTGAAAAAAACGAGTATCTTCTTGAACATGGCGATATTTCCTTTTTCGGTTGGTTTTTATAAGGTTGCCCGGTTACATTTTTAAATCTTAACCCGGATATGTTTCAAATGTCAAAAAAAAGAGTCGATTGTTCTATTTGGGTGCCTTGATGGTGTAGGTGCCGTCGGCTTTGAAACTGATCTGCGCTTCTACATAAAACACATCCGTCAATGCCGGTCTGACATCCTTGACCATGTAAAAGGCCTCCCCGCTTCTGGCCCCGGTGGAGCAGACAAACACCACGGGTTTATCTGCCGGCAGGGCCGGGATCTTGTCCTCGAGCTTTTCCACCGGAATGTTGACGGCGGTCTGGAAATGGCCTTTGGCAAATTCGTCCGGATCCCGGGTGTCCACCAGCATGATGGATTCCGGATTGTCGTTCAGGATGGTTTTGAACCGCTCCAGATCAATGGAACCCTCCACTTCTCCGGCTTTTACAGCCACGGTGTCAGCAGCCGCGCCGAACTGGCGTTTCCATTCCGGATACCCCATGGCAAACACGGACACATCCTTGTATCCCATCACCAGGGCTCTGGCCGCGCTTTTGTGGCTCAGGCGGCATTCAAGTCCGCCGCAATAAAAGATGATGGGTGTTTCCAGGCTCCGGGGCAGCTTGCCGGACAGTTCGTCAAACTGGGAATCCGGAATACTGATGGCCGAAGGGATGTGGCCTTTGTCATATTTGGTCTTCTGTGGACGGGCATCCACCACCAGGGTTTTGTTTTCCGCGATCTGTGCGGCCACATACTCTGCTGATACCGACGCATAGGCCCCGGGCTGAGCCATCCATTCGGGAAACCCCTTGGCAAATACCTTGACGTTTTTGTATCCCAGGTCTTCGGCTTTTTTTGCGGATTTGTGGCTGAGTTTACATTCCAGGCCCCCGCAGTAAAAAATGAGCAGGGCACTCTTGTCTTTGGGCAGCAGATCTGTTTTCTGGTCAAATTCCGTGAACGGAATGTTCACGGCCCCGGGAATGTGCCCTTTGACATACATGGGCTTGTAGGGGCGGGCGTCAATGATCATGACATTGTCCGGCATGGGGACCGACATGTGGGCGATGACAAAATCCGCCTCCACAATATCATGGTACATCCAGGATTCGTCGGCGCTCGCCGAAACAGTGACGGCCAGCAGGATCAGGCCGGTTCCCAGGACAGCCAGCATTTTTTTCATGGTATTGGTTTTCATGGTGTCTCCTCTGTTCATTCGAAAGATTGAATCAAATATTCAGTTGCTGCGGCAACAAACCGCGACCGTTCAGTTGGGTTTTCAGTCAACTGTTCATTGTATGCAACTGATGTGCCATTGAATCCAATGTCCTCAAAAATAAGGCAAAATATTGGCTGGCAAGGGCCGATAAAATGGGCTGCCGGAACATGGAAGACGGGTGACCCGAAAAAGAGTGTTGCCATATAGCTAATTATGTATTAATTTTATTGTTAACGTCAATTAACAGGAGACAATCATGGAAATCGGCAAGCACTGGCGCGAAATCATCGATTCGGTTCAGGACGGGATCATCTTTGTGGATGAACAGGGAATTTTTGTGGCAGCCAACCATTCAGCCCAGCTGATGACCGGGTATTCAGAAGACCAGCTCATCGGCAGATCATGCCGGATCCTCAACTGTACCGGGTGTGATATTAAAGGGATTGGCAAGGGCAAAAACTGGTGTCAGCTGTTTTCCCAGGGCCTGGTAAGGAACAAGAAATGCATGATCACCGACAGCCGGAAACAGACCATCCCCATTATCAAGACCGCCACTGTGCTTTACAATGATGCCGGTGAGATCATCGGGGCCGTGGAAACCCTCAAGGATATTTCGGAAAACATCAGTTACCGCAACGAACTCGATTCTATCAAGCGCATCTATCACATTGACGACGGGTTTCACGGCATCATCGGCCGAACCCCGGTGATGCAGAACCTGTTCGAACATATACAGGGGGTGGCTTCCCTGGACACACCGGTGATCATTTTAGGAGAAAGCGGCACCGGCAAGGAGATGGTGGCCAAGGCCCTGCACGAAACCGGCAACCGGGCGGACAAACCTTTTGTCAAGGTCAACTGTGCGGCATTGAGTGAAACCATCCTGGAAAGTGAACTGTTCGGCCATGTCAAAGGCGCCTATACCGGGGCCGCCGCTGACCGCATCGGCCGGTTTGAGGCGGCCCATAAAGGCACGCTTTTTCTGGATGAGATCGGGGATATCCCGCTGTCGGTCCAGGTCAAGCTGCTTCGGGTGCTGGAAGAGCAGATGATCCAGCGGGTGGGGGACAACCGGTCCATCCCCATCGACGTGCGGATCATTACCGCCACCAACCAGGATCTTGAGAAAATGATCCACCACGGTGCGTTCAGAGAGGACCTGTTTTTCCGGATCAACGTGTTTCCGGTGGTCTGTCCGCCCCTTCGGGAGCGAAAGGATGACATCACCCTGATCATTCAGCATTTTATCACGATTCTGGCGGAAAAAACCGGGAAAAACATTCTGGGATTCACTCCCCAGGCCATGCGCCTGATGGTTTCCTATCCCTGGCCCGGAAATATCCGGGAACTGCGCAATACCGTGGAATATGCGTTCGTGCTTGCCAAGGAAAAAAGTATCGGGGTGGAACATCTGCCGGACAAACTGCTGGCCCTAAATCCGGGTGCTGAGGGTCAGGCGTCTTCCCTGTCAGGCCCCCCTGCGGCCGGGACCGGATCGATTCCGGTCAAGCAGTCGGAAAAAGCCGCGCTGGTGGATGCGCTGCACCAGGCCGACGGGAACCAGACCCGGGCTGCCGATATTCTGGGCGTGTCCAGGGTAACGGTATGGAAACGCATGAAAAAACATGGCATTACCTTGAAAACCCTGGAAAAATAGATGGTTGGTTAACTTGGCATTATGCTTGCAGCTTTATTTGAAAGCCAAGCAACGGGATCAACTCGACTCGTGATCCCCAGTCAGAGAAATGAAAGGAAGTTGATTGATGAAAAAAGAACAGGTATTTGTTGTTATTCTGGTCGTGCTGGGACTTGCAGGAATATACTGGTTCACCGGCGGCACCCCCGGCAGCAGGCAGACACCTGAATCAGGCGATTCATCGGCCCAACAGGTAACGGAAACGGTAACGAACCGAGTAACGGATGCCGTAAAACCAGAATCCGGAACCCGTGGTATCGACTGGAACGATTACACCCCGGGCATGACCCGGGCCAAAAATCAGGAGAAAAACATCTTTCTGTATTTTTACGCCCAATGGTGCACTTACTGCACCAAGCTGAAACAGACCACTTTTGTGGATAAAAAGGTGCAGGCTTATCTGGATGATCATTTCATCAGTATTTCCGTGGATACCGATCAGAACCAGACCCTGTCCCGCAACTGGCAGGTAACCGGACTGCCCACCATGTGGTTTCTGACACCGGAAGGGGATCGGATCAGCAGTCTTCCCGGCTATGTGGACGGCCCGCAACTGTTGCAGATCCTCAGGTATATCCACACCAAAAGTTATCACACCATGAGTTTTGAGCAATTTGTCAAACAATAACCGTCAGAGAGAAAAAAAGAGGATGCCATGCGTTCACCTGTGTCACGACGACAATTTTTAAAATCCACGGTTTTTGCGGCCGGTGCCGCGGTTGTCGGTACCGGTCCGGCCGTTGCCGGCACCCGTACCGAAGAAGAGCCTCTGGCCACGTTGATCGATATCAGCCGGTGTATCGGTTGCGAGGAATGTGTGTATGCGTGCAAAGATACCAATGCCCGCAAGTTCCCGGAACCGGGAAAACCGTTTCCAAAGATGTTTCCGGACCGGGTGCCGGTGGAGGACTGGTCGGATAAAAAGGATGTCACCGACCGGCTGACCCCCTACAACTGGCTGTATATTCAATATGCCTCCGGGATCAAGGACGGCAAGGAGATCACCCTGACCATTCCCAGGCGCTGCATGCACTGCGAAAACCCGCCCTGTGTCAAACTGTGTCCCTGGGGCGCGGCCAAACAGGAAACCAACGGATTGTCCCGTATCGATTCGCAGATCTGCCTGGGCGGATCCAAATGCAAAAATGTCTGCCCCTGGGACATCCCCCAGCGCCAGACCGGGGTGGGACTCTATCTGGACATTCTGCCGGCCTTTGCCGGCAACGGGGTGATGTACAAGTGTGACCGGTGTTACGACCGGCTGGAAAAAGGCGAACAGCCCGCCTGTATTGACGCCTGCCCGGAACAGGTGCAGGTGATCGGCAAACGATCAAAGATCATTGCGCTGGCCAAAGAACGGGCCGAAGAGATGGACGGGCATATCTACGGTCTGGATGAGAACGGCGGCACCCATACCATTTATGTCTCACCCGTTCCCTTTGATCAGCTCACCTATGACACCGGTAAAGGAAAGCCTCACCTGAAACCGGTCAAGGACACCATGGCAGATGGTTCCAACCTGGCCCTGGCCCTGGTGATCGCGCCGGTGGCCGGTGCGGCTGCAGCCCTGGGTAAATTTTACAAGCGTATCAAAGAGGAGGCATGATGACCGATTATTTCAGAGGGCGGCGCCGGTTATATGGCCTGATTCTGTTTTTTATCACCCTGTCCGGGTTTGCCCAGATGCCCATATTTGCCCGGTACTATATTTCCGATATTCCGGGCCTGGGATGGCTGGCTGAATTCTATGTCACCCATGTTGTTCATTATATCATGGCGGCCCTGCTGCTGGCATTGGGAGGGTATGCCTTCATGGATGCGGTGATGGGCCGAAAACGTTCTGGCCGTCAACACCCTGTCTATAAGGGGGCGTTGACCGCTGCCGGGTGGGTGAAGGTCCTCAGTCTGGCCGGTCTGACGGCCACCGGAGGTCTCATGGTGGTGAAAAATCTGTCCGGCGTCTATTTCCCCCACCTTCTGGTTATCCTTCTGGACCTGCTGCACCTGTCGTTCTGTATGATCCTGCTGGGGGTGACCCTGTATTCCGGACTCCGTAACCGACCCTGGATCGGTGTGTAACCGATATCGGACCGCATTGATCAGATTTTTTTGATGATGGCCGCCACCACCTGTTCCGCCGTGTCGCCGAACAGGGTTTCCACCGGCACCAGGTTCAGGTATTTATCATCCCATGAAATATTTTCGCTTTCCAGAATCCAGTCCTTGAGCCGGGTGTATTTTCCACCCAGGGCCTTGATTTTCTTCAGCAAAGTGACGGATTCCGAAGATTTGAACGACACGTTCAGCGACAGGAGGTACTCGATGATGTTGGATGTGGCCGGATCGGCCGACAGCACCGGGATCACCAGAATATTTTTTTTGTCTTTCCGGCCCTTGCCGATGTAAACATTGCCTTCCCGGACAATGATGTTCTTGGTGCCTTTGAGCTGGGGGTCGGTTTCCACCCGGGAGGTCTCGTCGGCCAGGGTTCCGGTTTTTTTCAGAACCGCGATCCGGGTGTCCGGCGTGACCTCGCCTAGCAGGTTGAGTCCGGTGATCTGATACAGCAGTCCGCCGTTGATCCGGTCGAGCACTTCCTGGAGGTGTTTGATCACCAGCACGTTTTTGTTGGTGATCTGGGAGATCTGGATGTCATGCCGGGCCAGTTCGCCAAACACCAGTCCTTCAAAGGTTTCCCTGATCCGGCTGGTACCCACGGTCACGGTTTTGGCCTGATGCTTGATGGCGTCCACGGGCCGGGCCATGGCGTTGATGGCCTGGTTCAGGGCTTTAAAGAATATGTCCAGCATATTGGCCGGCGTGCCCTTGGTCATGAAGTCGATTTCAAAATCCGATACCGGCAGGCGCCCGGAGAGGTATTTGAGCAGCAGCGTAATGTTGGTGGCGTTGTCCAGCCCCAGGTCCGGGGGAAACCCGTTCTCCCGCCGTTTTTTTGTGAAACGGTTGTAGAATTCGGCAATCTGTTCCCTGAATTTTTTCTCCAGGATCACTTCGTATTCGTTATGGCCCAGTGCGATATAATCATCCAGCATTTCCTGGATCCGGGTCCGGGACTCAAAAATGAACCGGGACCCTTCATTGATGGCAAGGGCCGCGAAATACCCCCACAGATGGCCCACCAGGGTATTGAGCATCGGCGCGTAGGACTCACTGATTTCCGGCACCTTGAACACATCCGCCCCATACAGGTCGAACCGGTCGTCTCCTTTGGCGGCAATGACCACGGTCGCGGCTTTGTGGGCATGGAAAATAGCGGTATCCTTGACAATATCCCCCAGCACGCTTTCCCGGGTCCCTGCCGCGCACACGAGGATCAGCGGTTCAGAGGACAGATCGATATGTTTCTTGTCTTCCACGTAATCCGAAGAAATGGTCTTGTAACACAGCTCGGACAGTTTGATGCGGATTTCGTCGGCTGCGGTTTTGTTGGCACCCGACCCCACCGTAGCCCAGTAGGTTTTGGAGACGGCCAGACGGTTTGCCGAGGTCTGAATCTCGTCCCGCATGCCCAGCACGGTCCGCATTTTGTCGGGAATGGCCAGCACTTCCCGGAGTTCCCGGGCAACATACTCCGCAGGCCTGGCCCCGGTGACCG
>JBFLKI010000046.1:0-12224 GCA_040883135.1 Desulfotignum sp.
GGGCCGGTCAAGGAAATTTTCCGCCGGTCGGAACCTGATTTTAAAATGCAGACCCATTTTTACGGGTATGACGGCCGTGGCAGTGACCCGACGGCCTTTGACTGTCATTATGCCTATAACCTGGGAATGACGGCTTTCCATCTGACAGCCCACAAAAAGACCGGCCAGATGGCAGCCATCAAAAATCTCGAACAGCCATTTGAAAGCTGGGAACCCATCGGCATTCCCCTTGCCCGCCTCATGCACATGGAAGAGCGCAATGGCAGGCTTGCACTGGTCATGGAAAAGAGCCTGGTGGATTTGTCTTCCAATGCGTTCCGGGTTTTCAAAGGGGTCCGTGAAAAATGGCTGGCCGCGGAACCGGGCCCGGATCATTTCCGGAACCCCGGGCCGGTGCGGTGTGACGGTCCGACCGTGGAGGACCGGCCCATCACCCTGGCGCTCAATGCCATCGACATAGGGGAACCGGCGGATCAGGGCGTGTAATCTGGCTGGTTCAGGTTTTTTCCCGTGGCTGATACGAGCACAACGGTTCTTCCGAAAGATAGCTGCCTGTGGCTTCATAGGCCCGGGCACGGCATCCCCCGCAGACTTTGACAAATTCGCACGCACCGCATTTGCCGGTCAGTTTTGAAAAATCACGCAATTCTGTGAATACCTGCGAGTGTTCCCAGATATCTTTGAAAGATTCATTCCGGATGTCTCCGCAGGTGACATCCAGAAATCCGCAGGTTTGAACCCGGCCCACATGGGAGATAAAACAGAATCCGGTACCGGCCAGGCAGCCTCTGGTAACGGCATCCAGGCCATGGGTGTCAAAGGACACGGTTTTTCCCTCGGCATGGGCCCGCTGACGCAGAATCCGGTAATAATGCGGGGCGCAGGTGGCTTTCAGCTGCAGCGGGGTTTTATCCCGCTGGTCATAGAACCAGTTGAGGGTCTGCTCGTATTCTCTGGCGTCAATGCCGGAATCTACAATATATTTTCCGCGCCCTGTGGGGACCAGCAGAAAAATGTGATGGGCCACCGCCCCCAGATTCTCCGCCAGGTTCAGAATTTTGGGAATTTCCGCCAGGTTGGTTTTGGTAATGGTGGTATTGATCTGAAATTCCAGTCCGGCGGATTTGGCATATCCGATGCCCCGAATGGCATCGTCGAACGCATGACACAGGCCCCTGAAATCATCATGGGTCTCCGGGGATGCCCCGTCCAGGCTGATGCTGATACGCTGAATACCGGATTCTTTCAGTTTTTTGGCAATATCCGGTGTCAGCAGGGTGCCGTTGGGTGCCATGACCATGCGAAGTCCGATGCGGTGGCCATAGGCGGCAATGTCAAAGATATCCTCTCTGAGCAGCGGCTCCCCGCCGGTGAGAATGATGATGGGGGTGCCCGTTTCCCGGATCTGGTCCAGAAGCGTATACGCCTCCTGGGTGCTCAGTTCATTGTCATAGGGATGATCTTCGGCCACGGCCCGGCAGTGCTTGCAGGCCAGGTTGCAGCGCCTTGTGGTTTCCCAGGCCACCAGACGCAAGGTCGGGATTCCCTCACCAGGGGGGCCTTTGGGGGTGCCGTGACCGGAAGTGGCTCTGGATGCCGGGCGGGAATGGCTCATGATGCCTCCAGATGCCGGGCCACCTCAATGGCGGAATAGGTCAGGATCATATCAGCCCCTGCCCGTTTGATGGCGGTCAGGGTTTCCAGGATCATTGCCGCGGCATCCACCCACCCCATCAGTTCACCGGCTTTCATGATGCTGTACTCGCCGGACACGTTATAAGCGGCGATGGGCAGGTCGATCTCCTGCTTGAGGCGCAAAATAATGTCCAGATACGCCAGTGCCGGTTTGACCATGATGATGTCTGCTCCCTCCTCGATGTCCATGGTGGCTTCCCGGATGGCTTCTATGGCATTGGCCGGGTCCATCTGATAGGTTTTCCGGTCGCCGAACTGAGGCGAAGAATCTGCAGCCTGACGGAACGGCCCGTAGAAGGCGGACGCATACTTAACAGCATAGGACATGATGGGGACCTGATCAAACCCTTCCTCATCCAGGGTCTGGCGGATCTCGGTCACCCGGCCGTCCATCATGTCGGACGGGGCCACCATGTCGGCGCCGGCCTTTGCATGGGACAGCGCGGTTCTGGCCAGCAGGTCCAGGGAGGCATCATTGTCGATGGTGCCGTTGTCCACGATGCCGCAGTGACCGTGGTCGGTGTATCCGCACAGGCACACATCCGTGATCACCGTGAGGTCCGGCACTGCGTCTTTGACCCGGGCCACGGTTTTCTGGACAATGCCATCGTTTGCATAGGCCCTTGTGGCCAGGGGGTCTTTCCTGTCCGGAATGCCGAACAGGATGATGGCGGGTATGCCGGCATCTTTTGCCTGGATGGCCATGTCCACAATATAATCGCCGGACATCTGAAAATGTCCGGGCATGGATTCAATGGGTTTTTTCACCTGTTTGCCTTCAATAGCAAACAACGGCTGGATCAAATCGTTGGCGGTCAACACCGTCTCGCGGATCATCCGCCGGAACGTCGGGGTGGCCCGCATCCGCCGGCCTCGGTAATCGGGAAACAGCATCTTATTTTTCCTTTCTGATTTCGTCGTCGGTCAGATAGCAGGCCGGATCCGCATCCCAGGGATCATTGGCCACGGATTCCGCCCTGGCCCTGAAATTGCCCGCGCAGATGGTCAGCCACCGGCATTGAGCGCACCGGCCCTTGACATGGTTTTTCTTTTCCTTCATTTTCATCAAAAATTCATTGGATTCATCGGTCCAGATCTGTGAGAACGGCCGGTCCTTGATATTGCCCAAAGATTTTTCCCGCCAGAACTGGTCCGGATACACCTCTCCGTCCCAGGAGATGCAACCGATGCCCCTGCCTGAATTGTTGCCTTCGTTCATTTCCAGCAGTTCCAGAACTTCGGCGGCCCGCACCGGATCTTCTTCCAGGAGCCGCAGATACAGATACGGCCCGTCCGCATGATTGTCCACGGTTAAAATTTCCTTGGGATGGTTCCGGTCGTGCAGGTCTTTGGTCCGGTTCATGATCAGGTCCATCACCTGCCGGGTTTCGTCATGATTCAGGTCCTCTTTGGCGATCTCGGATCCCCGGCCGGAATACACCAGGTGATAGAAACAGGCCCGGGGGATATTTTTTTCCTCCAGCAGATCGAATATCCCGGGAATGTCTTTGACATTGCGTTTGTTGATGGTGAAGCGCAGCCCCACCTTGATGCCGGCGGCCTGGCAGTGTTCGATGGCGGCCATGGCCCGTTTGAACGATCCGGGCACGCCCCTGAACATGTCATGGGTGGGTTCCAGCCCGTCCAGGCTGATGCCCACGTAGGACAGCCCGATTTGCTTGAGCGTTTGTGCTTTTTCTTTCGTGATCAGGGTCCCGTTGGTGGAGATGACCGCCCGCATCCCTTTGGACACCGCATACTGGGCATATTCCACCAGCCGGGGATGCACCAGCGGTTCCCCGCCGGAAAAAAGGAGCACCGGCACACCGAAGTCCGCCAGATCATCCATCATGGCAATGGCCTGGTCATGGGTGAGTTCGTTGTCATAAGAAATGTCTTCGGACTGGGCATAACAGTGCACGCATTTCAGATTGCACCGCCTTGTCATGTTCCAGACCACCACCGGCTTCTTGTCGATGGAAAACTGGAGCAGGTGAGACGGCAGCGATCCGGATTGCCGGGAATACCGCAACGTGTCCGAGGGTTCCACCGTGCCGCAATACAGCTTTGAAATTCCAATCATTTGATTTCTTTCCTGATAAGGTCGTTGAGATAGGCCTCACTGTCCAGCAGATCCGCACGGGTAAGAAAAAAACGGCTTTTGCCGGTTTTTTCCCTGATCAGATTGAGCCCGTCATAAAATGCCGTGTGCAGTTTAGACAAAATGTCTTCTGATGAAACCCCGTGTTCGATGAATTGAATCATGAGAAAATCAACCGCATCTTCTTCAAAAAAAAGGTTCAGGCCCATGTTTCTGTTGATTTCCAGTTCAATCTCCTTGACCCCGTCATACGCGGTTTTTATTTTTCGGACGGCATCATCGATCTCTACCACATGGGCTTGAAAATATCTGGCGGCCATGTCACACCGATCCGGCGTCAGGGTGAGCCCGTGAGCAGCGGACAGCGTATCAGCATTTTCCTGGATGTACCTACTGATATACTGAATCTGTGTTTCCACGGCCTGCTGGTGTAATGCGTTCCAGTTTTTGACCGGTTGGTTGCTCAACAGGTCTTCCAGTGTGCCCGACGGGTCGGCGATCACCTGCTGGTTCACCACCAGCCGGGTGACGGGATGGGACGGCAGTTTTTCTTCGTAAGGCAGCAAGGCGTCCTCAACCACCGACACCAGCCCTCTTGCCCCGGTATTTTCCTTATACGCCTGATGGGCCAGAAATGTTAACGCATCATCTTCAAACACAATGTCGATACCGTATGCGGCAAAATCCAGGCGTTTGCCCAAAATCACCGGATTGTTGGGCATTTTGAGAATGGTGTACAGATCGTGTTCACTCAATTCATCCAAAATGCACCGCACGGGCACCCGGCCGATAAATTCCGATTCAAACCCGAATTTGACCAGGTCTTCGGTTCGGGTCTGTTTCAACAGGCCGGCATCGTCTTCGGAACGGGTAAGCGGGGAATTGAACCCGATGGTCTGACGGGACAGCCGCTGTCTGACCAGGTCGGTAAGCCCTGTAAAGGCCCCGCTCAGAATAAACAGAATATTGGCTGTATTGACCCTGCGGGAAACCCGTTTTCCGGTCCGCTGGAAGCGTTCGAGTTCCTGCATCATGGACACCGGGTCATGGGGTACTTTCAAATCCACATCGGTTTCTTCCATGGGTTTGAGCAACGCCCGCTGAACTCCGGTCCTGGACACCTGAGCGCCGATGACATCCGGACTGGCCGCAATCTTGTCGACCTCATCCAGATACACAATCCCGCATTCAGCTAAGGCGATGTCATCATCCGCTTCCTTGACCAGATCCCGGATCAGGTCCTCCACATCACCGCCCACATATCCGGTTTCCGAAAACTTGGTAGCATCCGCCTTGACAAATGGAACACCGATTTTTGCGGCGATCAGCCTTATCAGATAAGTTTTTCCGATACCGGTGGGTCCCAACATCAGAATATTGGATTTTATGTTGCCGGTGATTTTACTGCCTTTGTCTTCCCGGGACTCCTGATGCCGGATACGGTTGAAATGGGTGCAGATTTTCGTTGCCAGAACCGATTTGGCCCGATCCTGGCGAACCACGTACTGATCCAGATATGCAATCAGTTCCGCTGGTTTGATGTTGAAATCCACCAGCCTTTTTTTCTCTTTGTCTGGCGTGTTGCCGCTTCCAAAGGATTTGTCAGGCTGGGTCGAGGGGGAAATAATCCGAACGCTGCCGCCGAATTTTTTATTCAAAAAATCCCCCAGCTCTTTTTCTATTTTTTTGGGATCCTGTGCCCGTATGATCTGAGTATCTTTCATAATGCATTACAATAAGCAGGCTTGATAAAAATTCAAGATGCCCCTGCACCGGTCCAGGGTCTTGAAAACAAAAACAGCCATGAACATTGCTGCCCATGGCTGTCAAAAAATGGTGCCGAAGGGGAGATTTGAACTCCCACGGGTCTCCCCACACGCCCCTCAAGCGTGCGTGTCTACCTATTCCACCACTTCGGCCGGCATATCGGAAACTAGTCGGACGAAGGTGCAGCAGATTGCTGAACCGGGGTCGACTCGGGTGTAATAATGCTTTTTTCTGCCTTGTGACCGGAAAAATATGCCAGGGTCAATGAGGTTACCATGAACACAATGGCAATCACAGTAGTGATTTTGGTCAGAATGGTGGCCGGGCCGGATGCGCCGAACAGGGTCTGGCTGCCGCCGCCGCCGATGGATACCCCCATTTCCGCCCCTTTGCCGCTTTGAAGCAGCACAATCAGAATCAGCAGAAGACATACGGTAACATGCAAGGCAGTGATCAGTGTCGTCATATATATTCAATCATATTTTATTATGGTGGTAAATATCTTAGCATCAAGACTGGCGCCGCCTACCAGGGCACCATCTACATCTGTGATGCGCATCAATTCAGCGATGTTTTCCGGTTTGACCGATCCGCCGTAAAGAATCCGGGTGGATAGGGCCAGATCCGGAGATATCCGGGTTTCCAGAAGATTCCGCAGATATTTATGAACCTCTGCCACCTGTTCCGGTCCGGCCGTTTGACCGGTGCCGATGGCCCATACCGGTTCATAGGCAATGACCAGATCCTTCAGGTGTCTCGGATCAAGGCCTTTTAACCCATCTGATACCTGCTTGTCAAGGGTTAAAAAGGTGTCCCCCTTATCCCGCTGCGCCTGGGTTTCACCGATGCACAGAATCGGCTTGAGCCCTTCGGATAGAGCGGCATTGATTTTTCTGTTCACGGTGTCATCGGTTTCAGAAAACTGGTGACGCCGTTCCGAATGACCGATGATGACAAATTCCACACCAGCGGCTGTCAACATGTCCGCGGATATTTCACCGGTATAGGCCCCCTGTTTTTCAAAGTGCAGGTTCTGGGCACCCAGGTGCAGCGGGGTCTCTGCAATGACAGCAGCCACCAGAGGCAGACAGACAAATGGCGGCGCGATCATGATATCCACATCCCGCACATCGGCACAGGCCTCTGCCAGCTGCGCGGCAGTCTTCACGGCTTCGGGTCCGGTTTTGAACATTTTCCAGTTGCCGGCGATCAACGGTTTGCGAGTCATAAAAACCTCCCGTTCGTGTTATAAGGATTCTCCGATCATTTGTGCCAGATCCGTCATCCGGTGAGAGTACCCGGCCTCATTGTCGTACCAGGCATAGACCTTGACCATGTTACCGTTGATGACATCCGTGCACTGGGCATCCACAATGGAGGACAACGGGTTGGAATTGTAATCGATGGACACCAGGGGCAGGTTGCTGTATCCCAGGATTCCTTTCAGATTACCGGCCGCGGCGGTTTCCAGGGCCTGGTTCACCATCTCGATGGTCAGTTCGTTCTGCTGGGTCAGCACCACCAGATCCACCATGGAAACGTTGGGGGTCGGCACGCGCACCGACATGCCGTTGAGTTTGCCCTTCAGTTCAGGGAGCACCAGGGCCACGGCCTTGGCCGCACCCGTGGTGGTAGGAATCATGGACAGACCGGCAGCCCGGGCCCTTCGCAGATCTTTGTGGGGGAAATCCAGGATTCGCTGGTCCCCGGTGTAGGCATGGATGGTAGTCATCATGCCCGACAGAATTCCGAAGTTTTCCAAAAGCACCTTGGCCACCGGTGCCAGACAATTGGTGGTACACGACGCATTGGAAATAATGTGGTGAGACGAAGGGTCATACATGTCATGATTGACGCCCATGACAATGGTGATGTCCGGGTTCGTGGCCGGGGCAGAGATGAGTACTTTCCTGGCCCCGGCATCCAGATGTTTGGATGCGCCCTGGCGGTCTCTGAAAATGCCGGTGCACTCCATGACGATATCCACCCCCAGGTCTCCCCAGGGAATCTGGGCCGGATCCTTGGATGCCGTAACTTTCACCTGTCTGCCGTCCACCTCGATACTGTCTTCTAAGGCAGTGACCGGCGTGCCAAGCGGTCCGTGAACCGAATCGAACTGCAGCAGATGGGCCGTGGTCCGGGTGTCGGTCAGGTCATTGATACATACGATTTCCAGATCCGGACAGGTCCTTGCGGCCCGGAATACCAGCCGGCCGATCCGGCCGAATCCATTGATGCCGATTTTAATAGCCATTGATGTTCTCCTATCTGACAGGGATTGAGTTACATGGTCATGTCTGCGGGGTAACTAACCGGAAAAAGCCTGTCAGCTCCGTCCGGTGCCTTTGAGAATCCCGCTGGCCAGAGAAATACTTTTTTTGCCGTGGTCCACGAGGACACCCGTCAACTTTTCCATATTCATTTTGTTACGGGCGGTCACCGCTTTCAGAAGAATCGGCAGATTGACACCTGAAATCACTTCCACAACCCCTTCTTCCAGAAACGTATAGCTTAGATTGGAAGGGGTGCCGCCGAACATGTCCGTCAGAATGATCACCCCGTTGTCGGACCGGACTTTTGCAATACCCTGTTTGATTTTTTTTCTCAAGTGTTCAGGATTCTGCTGAATGTCGATGGAAATCGCCATGATGTGGTCCTGTTCACTCCCCAGAATAAATTCAACTGTGTCAATGAGTGTCTGACCCAGCTCAGCATGGGCCACGACAAGTATGCCTATCATATTTCCCTGATATCCCGATCAATGTCCCGGTGGATCAGTCCGGGTAGATGGGCCTTGTGATTTAAGTGTTCAAAAATACAGCGGGCAATCACGACGCTTCGATGCCGGCCGCCTGTGCAGCCGACCGCAATGGTAAAATACGCTTTGTTCTCTCTTTGATACAAAGGGATCAAATAGTCAAGCATATGAGTGAATTTTTTCAGAAATGTCCGGGTTTCCGGATTCGATAAAACAAAATCTTTGACTGCACTGGATTCACCATCCATGTGTTTCAAGTCCGCCTCAAAATAGGGATTGGCCAGAAACCGCATGTCCATGACCAAATCCGCATCCATGGGGATGCCGTATTTATAGCCGAACGACAACACATTGATTTTCATTCTTGCCGGATGATCACTGCCGCGGCTGATCAGATCCAGAATTGCGGTTTTGAGCTGATGCACGCTCAACCGGCTGGTATCGATCAGATGATGGGCCGTGGACTTGATCAGGTTCAACGCATCGATTTCCGAATGAATGCTTTCCAGCAGGCTATTTTTGCCTGAGACAGGATGCTGCCGCCGGGTCTGGCTGAACCGTTTGATCAAGGTGTCCACATCCGCTTCCAGGAAAATGATTTCAGGTGAAATGCCAAGGGCTTCAATGGCGCTGATCCCGGCGGTGTAGTGGGTGGCAAACGTTCTTGACCTCATGTCCATGACAAAAGCGATCCCGGTAATATCCGGGCTCTCCTTGAACGGCAGTTCCAGAAACCGGGGCACCAGTTCCATGGGCATATTGTCCACGCAGTAGAAGGATGCATCCTCAAACGCCTGCATGGCCGTTGTTTTCCCGGAACCTGACAGTCCGGTGATGATATATACCGGCAGGTGTTTCATTTAAAACGCCTCATCCTGTTCCAGAATAAATTCATGGATATCATCGATGGTTTCGGCGTTGATCAGCTCCCGTTTGAATTGATCCATCTTCAGCAGTTTGGAAATCTGAGCCAGCACCTTTAAATGCCCTCCTGTGGAATTTTCCGGCGTCAGGAGCAGAAAAAAGATATGGACCGGCTTCCCGTCCAGAGAATCATACGATACCCCTGATTTGCTGCGCCCGAATCCCAGAATGATCTCTTTAACGGAATTCAGTTTGCCGTGGGGAATGGCGATGCCGCCGCCGATGCCGGTACTGCCCAAAGTTTCCCTTTCCATCAGGACCGTGGCGATATCCTGAGCCTCAATGCCGGCAACCGGGGCCACGACTCTGGCCAGCTCCCGAATGATGCCGTGTTTGGTGGTGGCTTCAAGATCCGCCACGATAGACTCTTTTTTAAGCAATTGACTGAGTTTCATGTGAGTTTAGATCATCCCCCGGGCTGGATCAGTCCCAGCTTCCCATTGTTGTGTTTGTAAAGAACATTCAACTGTTCAGTGCGGGCGTTATTGAACACGAAAAATGCATGCCGGCCGGTATTGAACTCGTTGACGGCATCTTCGATATCCATGGGTTTGGTATCCAGCGTTTCCATTACCAGATCATCGAATCCCTGAAATTCAGACCGCTGCATGGGTCTTCGGTCGAATTCCGCTGTATCCAGAAGGCTTTGTTTTTTGCCGGACATGTGCTGTTTGAGTTTTTCCTTGTGTTTCTTGATCTGAACCCGGACCTTGTCCATCAGAATATCAATGGACGAGTACATGTTTTCAGAGGATTCTTTGGCATGGATATTCAGTTTATCACAGGTCAGCGTAATTTCAGCAATGTGTCTAATTTTCTCAACTGACAACACCACATGGGCTTCGGCCGGACTGTCCAGCATCCGTTCGAATTTATCCAGTTTTTTGTTCACGTAAGACTTCAATGGATCGGAGGGATCGATTTTCTTAAAGGTAACGGTCAGTTGCATGAAACACCTCCCTAAAGTTGTTTACGTTTGTTGGAAGGCAGAATGTTGAGCACCTTCCGGTATTTGGCAACGGTTCTTCGGGCAATCTGTATGTCGGATTCCTGAAGAATGCCGGCGATGCGGTCATCGCTTAACGGGTCGGCAGGGTTTTCTTTTTGGATGAGCTGTCGGATTCTTTCCTTGACACTGGCGGATGCCATGGACTCACCCCCGGTCCGTTCAATGGATGAATTAAAGAAATACTTCAGTTCAAACAGCCCCTGGGGTGTATACGCATATTTGTTGGTTGTGACCCGGCTGATGGTGGATTCGTGCATCTGGATATCTTCGGCAATATCCTTGAGGATCAGAGGACGCAGATACGCGATGCCTTTCTCGAAGAATTCACGCTGGAATTTGATAATACTTTCCATGACCAGGTAGATGGTTTTCTGCCGCTGGTGAATACTTTTGATCAGCCAGGATGCAGACTGCATTTTTTCGTTGAGATACGCCTTGGTTTCCTTGGAGATTTTTTTGCCCTCGGCAATGGCATTTTTATAGAACCGGTTGATGCGCAGTTTGGGGAGACCATCGTCATTCATGACAATTTTAAAGCCGTCATCCACTTTGTAAACGTAGATGTCAGGAATAATGTAGGCGGGTTCCTCATGGGAAAATTTTCTGCCCGGTTTGGGTTCCAGGTATTGTAGAATTTTGACTGCGGCCCGCACATCGTCCACGGAAATACGCAAGGCTTTGGCAATTTTCCGGCTGTTCCTGTTTTCCAGGTTTTTCAAATGGTGTCGGATGATTTCAGTAAGAACGGGATTGTCGATTCCCAGCTGTCTGACCTGTATGAGCAGGGTCTCACACAGATCTCTGGCACAGATCCCGGGAGGATCCAACGTCTGCAAGACAGACAGCACCGCTTCCACCCGTACGGTTTCCACTTCGGCCGACTGGGCGATTTCGGTCACTTCCGCACACAGATAGCCGTCCGGGTTGAGGTTGTCGATGATCATGTGACCGATCCGTTCATCTTTTTCATCCAGTTCCAGGAGCATCAGCTGCCATTTCAAATGATCTTCCAGCGAGGTTTTCTCAGAAGTGAACGCTTCAAAATTCGGTGCTTGGGTGTGTTCGGTCTCCGTATAGATCCGTCCGGTGGAATTATACTCATTGATATAATTTTCCCAGTCCGTATCCGGCTGAACTTTTTCATCGATGGTGACTTCCTTGACCGGCGCATCCCGGTCCGGTTCAGGAACATCGGAGGCTGGATCGGACAGGGCCTGCTCAAGGGGTTCGTCCGGGCTTTGTTCTTCTAATGCCGGATTCTGCTCCATTTCCTGCTGAATCATTTCCGCCAGCTCGACACGGGACAGCTGCAGCAATTTAATGGCCTGCTGCAACTGAGGGGTCATGACCAGCTGCTGGGTCAACGTGAGGTTCTGTTGTAAGCCAAGTTCCATGTTACAGCCTGAAATTGTCTCCCAGATAGGTTTTTTTGGCAATGGCACTGGAAATGATCAGGTCCGGAGGGCCGGATTCAATCACCATGCCCTGACTCATGATATATGCATGGTCGCACACACCCAGGGTTTCCCGGACATTGTGGTCGGAGATGAGCACCCCGATGCCTTTCCGGGTCAGCTGGGCGATGATCTGCTGGATGTCCATCACAGCCAGCGGATCAATCCCGGCAAACGGCTCGTCCAGAAGAATGAACAAAGGATCAGTGGCCAGAACCCGGGCAATTTCCAGCCGGCGGCGTTCGCCGCCGGATAGAGATGCGGCTTTCTGACGGGCCAGTTCGTGGATGCCAAGTTCCTGCATCAGATCCAGCGCTTTGGATTGAATCGGAACTCCGATTTCGGGCAGAACTTCCAGAATAGCTGTAATGTTTTCTTCCACCGTGAGTTTCCGGAAAATAGAGCTTTCCTGGGGCAGGTATCCGATCCCTTTCCGGGCACGGATATACATCGGATATTGTGTAATATCTTCATCTCCCAGAAACACATGGCCGCTGTCCGGGCGGATCATGCCGA
>JBFLKI010000007.1:0-9473 GCA_040883135.1 Desulfotignum sp.
ACCTGTTTGAGCAGGTCGATGCCGCCCATGACCGGCATCTTGATATCCGTGATCACAATGGACGGGTGGTGTTCATCAAACAATTCCAGGGCTTTTTTGCCGTCCGGGGCCAGCAGCACCTGATGTCCCATGTCCATGAGCGCGATCTCAAGCACCTCTCTGATATCCTCTTCATCGTCCACGATCAGAATGGTGAATGATGTCCTGTCCATGGACGCCTCCTTTCAGGCATATTCGATATCCTCGTCCGTTTGTTCGGGAACCGGAAAAATCAGGGTGAATTTTGCGCCGCCGGCCGGAGTGGTGTCCACCTGGATATCTCCCTTGCATTCCTTGACGATCCCATAGGAGATAGACAGACCCAGGCCGGTTCCCTTGCCCACTTCCTTGGTGGTGAAAAACGGTTCGAACAGGCGGTCTTTGGCCTCTTTTCGAATCCCGATGCCGGTATCACTCACCTGAACGATCACCTTGTCATCCGCCATAAAGGTGTGGATGACAATCCGGTCACTGCCGTCATCACCTCTTCCCCGGGCGTCCCATTTGGCTTCAATGGCATCCTTGGCATTCATCACCAGGTTGATGAACACCTGTTCCAGACGGTCCGGATCCGCGAGGATGTCAGGCAAGGCTGCGTTTTTTTCCCATATTACCTGAATGCCCCGGATTTTCAACTGTTGATTGAGCATGTCAAAGGTCTGCTGGATCACGTCATTGATCCGGGTTCTCACCAGCCGGATATCGGATTTCCTGGCGAACTGGCGCATGTGCTGGATGATTTTATCGGCCCGGTCCACATTGATGTCGATTTTTCCGATCAGTTTGTGGAAAATCTGTTCTGAGATCGGTTCCTGATTGTGGATCTTTTTCAGGCAGAAACTGGCGGAAGATTTGATGACCGACAAAGGCTGATTCAACTCATGGGCAATGCCGGTGGACATCTCGCCCAGCGTAGCCATTTTGCTGGCATGAAGCAGGTGCTGTTCGGTTTCCAGCCGCTGGGTGATGTCATTGATGGTGATCAGAAACACGTTCTGGCCGGAGTATTCCGCCGGGGCCACCCACATGTCCACATCGATTTTTCTGCCGTCCGCCTTGATATGGTTGACCTTGGAGATCTCTTTTTTGGATTTCACCTGCCGGATCATTTCCACCTGATCCTCTTCCGGGAAAAAATCACTGAACCGTTTTCCTGTCAAGGTTTTGCCGGCGGCATGATACAGTTCCATGGCTTTGATATTGCAATCCAGAATCTCCAGCGATGCCTGATCCACCACAAACACGGGGTTGAAAATATTGTTGAAAATAGCATGATATTTTTCTTCCGACTTTTTCAGGTCCTGCTCCAGGTTTCTGCGCTGGGTGATATCGATACTCATTTCCATGCCTGCCACAATGTCACCGTTTTCATCCCGCATGGGCGCGGTGATGAAGATCCAGTGCTTTTTCTGGCCCTTGCGGCCGATGCCTTCGGTCTCCCCGTAATGGGAGTGACCGTCGGCAAAGGTTTTTTCCACCGGGCAGTCCGGGCATTGATGATCCAGCCCTTTATAGACTGAATAACAGTAATCTCCGGGCCGGGGATCGAACCGTTCCTTGAACGCCCGGTTGTACTGGATCAGCCGGAAATTTTTGTCCTGCACCGCGATCATGCAGGGCGCATTCTCAAACAAGGCCTGGTATTCATTTTTCTGTTTTTTCAAGGCGGCCTGATGGGCCCCGATTTTCTTGCCCATCTGCTGGATCGCTTTGCCCAACGGCTGAATTTCATGGGCCCGGCCAATGTCGATCTCCGCCTCATAATCGCCGTTGGCAATGCGGCGGGTGCCTTCCACCAGCTTGATGATGGGTTTTTTCACAAAAAACAATGTGGTCACAAAGATGATGACCGACGTGATCAGAATCGTGAAAAATGCCAGGCTGAGGACCCCCTGTTCCATCTTCACCACCTGGGCATCGGTCTGTTTCAGGGACACCACCACATCCAGGGCCCCTAAAATGGTCTGATTTTCGGGATGGAAATGGCAGTCGCTGGTGGCGCACCCCGGATCATTTCGGATGGGCTGCACAATACCTAAAAGCCGGTGCCCGTCCGGTGATTGAATGATCCGGGTCCGTTGTTCCAGGGAAATTTCCGAGGGTGCCGGATCCATCTTATGGCAGATATCACAGGCCACGGCCTTGATATCCACGTATTGCTCCACCTCCTGGGGCTGATTGGTGAATTTGATCTGGCCTTCCTTGTTGTAAATGCGGATGTTTTCGATTTCCGGCTGGCGGGCGATGTTGTTGATGATCTGATTGATGTCGTCCCGGGAGTTGAGCATCATGGCATAGTGGGTGCCCAGTTTAATGGAATTGCTCAGCCGGTCCGTGGATGCGATATGGGTTTCCATGTTTCGGGCCTTGAAATTTCTGACATTGACAAAGGCCCACAAAGAGATGGACAAAACAACTGTCAGGCTCACAACGAAAATGAGCCGGAACACCAGACTGTAACGGAAATTGTCCAGCAGACGGTTCATGGCGTCACCCGGGACAGCACCGGTGTGATATCGGACAGGTTCTTGCCGCAGCCCAGAGATTCGGCGGGCATCCCCAGAGCCAGGCCCAGAAACTGCGGCAGATACAACACCGGCACCGAGCGGGACTGGAACCGCTCCAGGTTCATCTGACACATGGGACACACGGTCACCACGGCATGGGCCGTCTTTGCCTGGTCCAGAATCCGGCCCACCAGTCTCTTTCCCACTTCCGGTTTGGTGGCGGCGGTGGAGGCCCCGCAACACACCGCTCCCATGTCCCATGCCAGTACATCCGCCCCGGTGGCCCGGATCAGGGCATCCATGGACCGGGGCTGTTCCGGATCATCGAATTCCACATAGGGCCGCAGGCACTGACACCCGTAATACGGGGCGATCGCAAGCCCTTTCATGCGGTTTTCCGCCTGCTGGGCCACCTGGTCCACGGCACCGCCTGTGCTCAGCACATCCAGCAGATGCCGGACCCGCACGGATGCAGTGACTGCCAGCCCGTCCTGTGCCAGAACCTGGTTCACCTGATCGCGCAGGGCACTGTTTTCCAGCAGATCCTGCCGGGCTTTTTTCAGGTTCAGATAACACGCACTGCACGGCACCAGCACATCCAGTCCGGTACCGGTCTTTTCCGCCAGTGCCAGGTTCCGGGCCGGCAGAACCACGGAAAGAAACTGGTCCACACACTGGGCGGCCGTGGCGCCGCAGCAGGTCCAGTCCGGTATGTCCGTCAGACGGTCTCCCAGGGCCTCAAACAATGCCCGGCAGGAAATATCATACTCTGCGGCCGTGCCTTCCAGAGAGCAGCCCGGATAATACAGATACGCCATATCATTGCTCCTGTTGCTTTGCCCGTTCAAACAGGGGCGCCAGTCTGCCCGGTCCCCGGGTGGGCAGGTGCGGGTGCAGTTTGTGCTTTGCCATGAGTCTGATGCCCATGCCGGTATAGGCCATCGGAACCCGGGGGTCTCTGACCGCCAGAAAATACCGGGCCATGAGTTCGGCTTCCCGGACCCGGCCGTATTGGCGGATATTGTCCATAAACGCCTGGTAGAACAGGGTGGACCGTCTGAACCGGCCCAGGTCCAGACCAAACGCCACCTGCTTGAGTGCGGCCATGGCACCGGTCAACGGCAGCCCCCGGGGACAGCGCAGGGTACACACATAACAGCTGGCACACAGCATGAACGTCTGGCTGGAGAACACCATCTCCACCCGGTCCATGAGCACGGCCCGCCACATCCGCCGGGGGGTCATGTCCATGAATCCGGTATTGGGACAGGAACCCGAACAGGTACCGCACTGGATGCAGGTGGCCACCTGTTCCTTGACCTGTGCCAGGTGCCGGGTCAGGTCCGGCCGGGCCGCCAGTTTTTCACGTATGTCGTTCAGGTGCATACTCACTCCTTTATCCAGGCTGGTTTACCGCGGCATAAATGGTTTTCATCATGGGCGCCAGAGACCGGTTTGCCACCACGGCAGCTCCGGAGGGACAGGCCGCGGCACAGATGCCGCATCCCTGGCAGGCCAGGGGGTCCACCCTCAGTATACGGGTTTCCGGATCAATGAACCGGGCGTTGAACGGACATGCATCGATACAGATCTGACACAGGCTGCAGAAAGCACTCCTTACCCGGGCCGTGTCTTTTCCCGGATAAAATGTTTTCCGGGACAACAGGGAAACGGCTTTGGCTGCGGCAGCCCGGGCAGACGCCAGTGTCAGGGCCAGATTTCCGGGCTCCAGACAGATGCCGCAGGCCAATACCCGCGGATCCATGGCTTCCACAGGCCGCCACTTGATATCTGCCTGATCAAAGTACCCGGACCGGTCCAGGTCGGCCCCGAACAGACGGGCCAGATCCCGGGGCAGGCCGGGCCGGATGCCTGTGGCCAGAACCACATGGTTTGCCGCCATTTCCATGGCGCATCCTAAAATCGGGTCTGTCCAGCTCACCCGGTACCCGTTATCATCAGCGGCCAGATGGGGCATATCGCCGGGTTCATAGGGCACAAAGACCACACCGGCTTTTCTGGCCTCGGTAAAGGCGGCTTCGCTCAGACCCGGTGTCATCATATCCCGGTAAAATATCACCACCCGGGTTTCCGGATGACCGTCTTTCAACCGCAGGGCCTGTTCCAGGGACCGGGGGCAGCAGACCCGGGAACAGTATTCTCGGGCGGGTTCCCGGCTGCCCATGCACTGAAACATGGCCACTTCAAGCGGTGAACCCGTATCGATTTCATCTTGATCCAGGGCCTGCTGAAACTGCTGCTGGGTATAGATCCCGGGACCTTTGACCGGCACGGGCAGTTCCGTTGGTGCTTCAGCCCCGCCCACAGCCAGCACCACCACCCCGTGACGGACCTGAAGACGGGGAGATTTGCTGCCAGAAAATTTATCAGATGGCGATTCAGACCTGTCTGCATCCCTGTTCTCCGCTGTGTTGTGGAGCGGTGTCAACCGGGACACCCACTGTCCGGGCCGGCCCGTGGTATCGGTCACACAGGTGCGGGTGTGGACCCGGATGCGGTCATGGGCCTGAACCGCGGCTATCCGCTCTTCCAGAAAGGCATCCGCCCCGTCGACGGCGGACTTCAGCCATACCAGATTTCCTCCCAGCTGACCGGTTTTTTCCACCAGGTCCACGTCAACCCCCTGATCCGCAATCGCCAGGGCCACAGTCATTCCGGAAATCCCGCCGCCGATGATCAACGCCCGGGGAAACAGGGATATTCCGGAAACCGGACCCAATGCCGATTCTTGTGCATCCGGATCCTGAATCCGCTGCCGGCCGGCCGATGCCATCGCCTGCATCGCGGACAACGCCGCGGCCGATGCCCCGGTCACGGAATCGTGAATGTCTTTGGGGCCGGTGCTGCCGCCGCAGACAAATATCCCGGGCCGGCTGGTGTGTCCGGGCAAAAAAGGCTCCGGCCGGATAAATCCCCAGCCATCCAAGATCAACTCCTGATCTTTGGCAAAGCCGCTCAGAAACGCATCCGGGTGCTGTCCCGGGGCCAGGACCACGAGATCGAACAAAGATTGCCTGCGTCGGCCGGACGGATCCACCCACACCACCGGGATTCCGGCATCATCTTTTTTGAGGCCCGGGGCCAGTGAATGGACCCGGGCCCGAACAAACCGGACCCCCGCTGTTTTTGCCTGCCGGGCATAATCATCTGATGCCTTGCCCCATGTGCGCAGATCCATATAGAACACACAGGCATCGGTCACCTGAGGATACATGGTTTTCGCCAGCAGGCTCTGCTTGACGGAAATCATGCAGCAGGTTGAAGAACAAAAAGGGGTGCCGGTCTGGATATCTCTGGAGCCAATGCATTGAAACCAGGCAATGCGCGTCACCGGGCGGCCGGTCACAGGATGCACCAGTTCCATGCCGCCCGGTCCGGCATGACTGAGCATCCGTTCAAATTCCAGATTGGTGACCACGCCGGGAATCCGGCCATATCCATACGGATTGATGCCCTGGTTCGGCTGAAAAAACGTGGCGCCGGACGCCAGAATCACCGCATCCACGGTGTCATGCCGGGCATTTTTTGCCACCGCATCTTTGTAGATGCGATCCACCATCTGGAGCACGGCATCCGGATCAAACGGCTTGACCAGGTAATCCAAAGCCCCTTGTTTCATGGCTTCCACCGCCGTATCCACGGCCGCATACGCCGTCATCATCACCACGGCCAGGTCCGGCTGGATCTCCTTCGCCCGGGTCAAAAGGGTCACCCCGTCCATACCCGGCATTTTGATATCCGAGAGCAACACCTTAAAAGACCCCTCCGCCAGACGTTTCAGGGCCCCGGCAGCGGAATCCGCCGTCTGAACCGGGTATCCTTCTTCCCTGAGCCATTCTCTCATGGAATCCCGGACGATTTGTTCATCATCCACCACCAGAACCGGACATTCATCCCGTCCGCCACCGGTCTGAGGGGTGAACGACACCGTGAAATTACCGGGTTCACCTTTCAGGGAGATCAGGTCCGTGGACACACAGATCTCGATGGTGTCATGGGAAAGCCCCCGGCGCAGGCATTGCTGGTCCACCCGGTCCCGTTCCATCATGGGCAGCATCCGGCACATGCCGCAGGTGGATGTGGGGAACTGGGTATCCAGCTGGGACAACAGTCCCCCCACCCGGTCCGACTGTTCCAGCATCAGGACCTGATAGCCTGCCTGGGCCAGGTCCAGGGATGCCCGGATTCCTGAAATACCCGCGCCGATCACCAGGGTTTTGCCGATTTGATCTGTCATGTGGTCTCCTTGTCCCCCATCCCCACAATATCGGTGAATTCCGATTCCTGAAAAACGGACAGGGGCAGCGGCTCCGCATTATCCCTGCCAGGCACGTAATCAAACGCTTTCCGGGCATTCCGGGTGACACTGATGAACAAATCGGACACCGGAATATGACTGGGACAGGCCAGGGTGCACTGGCCGCACCCCACACAGGTGCATCCGATATGGGCCAGCCGGGTCAGATGAAAAAATAGCGTGTCGTTTGGCAGCGGCACCAGACCCCACTTGTCGGCCCAGGAAAAATACTGTGTCGGGTCGTATGCCACGGCATCCGTGTTGAACACGCATTCTTTGCAATAGCAGACCGGACAGACACTGCGGCAGTTGTGGCAGTTGACGCACGCACTGAAAAACCGGTTCAGGGAGTCGATGCCGCCGGTCTGTGTGAGCATGTCCTCGTCCATGGCCTCAAATGCGGCCGTGCGGTCCGCCACCAGTTCCGACAGCAGGGTTTTGCGCCGTTCCGGTTCCTGTGCATCGGTCAAATTCAGTGCGGCCAGCAGTTGTTCTCCTTTTTCAGTGTCCGCCCGCAACGTGATCTCCCGGTCCAGATCACCGCCCAAAAGCATCACCGAGACATCCGCGTTCACCGGATACGGGATGTCGCAGACCCGGCAGGCCCGGGGCACCGGCCATGCATCCACCCGGCTCACCGGTTTCCGGTACACGGCATGAACCCATTTTTCCACAGCAACGGACATGTCGCCCTCCTGCACGGCCCAGTCGTCATAATCTGGGCGGGACAGGGCCATGGGGCAGTCCATGCCGATAATGATCACCTCTTCCCTGGCCCCCTGCCTGAGTTTGGTCAGTTCCACAAACGCCCGGATCTCGCAGGGCCGAAGCCACGCCACAAGGGTCGATCCGGTGCGGGTCCGGGTCAGCCGGGACATCATGGGGCCGGCATTGACGAAAAATCCGGGACTCAACGGAACCGTGTACTCCATCCGGTCGTGAGAGGCGATCAGGCAGGGTTTCACATAGGGAGAGTCCGACATCCGGGACGGCACCAATACCGCATCCGCTGTCCCGGTCTTGAGCATGCCGGCAAAAAAATCCTGAAGTGCCCGGGTGATGGAACGGTCCTTTATCTGAATGGATGCAATCATAATGTCTCCTGTGGGTTGAGTGCAATGGGTACCATCTGTCAGATCACCGGATACAGCCGGGTCTGACTCGGTCCCAGTTCCCTGATCTCTTCCACGAACCTTGTCATGGTCCGGGCGAACTCGATGCCGTCACTGGCCCCGATCCAGGTGAGCCGAAGCCTTTTTGCGTCAATGCCGAACCGGGGCAGAATCTGCCTGAGCAGCTTGATCCTGCGCCGGGCCTTGTAATTGCCGTTGATATAGTGACAGTCCCCGGGATGACACCCGGACACCAGCACGGCATCCGCCCCTTCCAGAAACGCCTTGATCACGTACTGGGGGTCCACCATGCCGGTGCACATGACCCGGACCAGCCTGACATTGTCCGGATAGGTCAGACGGGAGGTGCCGGCCAGATCTGCCGCCGTATAGGTACACCAGTTGCACACAAATGCAACCGCCACCGGTTCGAACGCATCCCCGGACAACGGCGGGGTCATGGGGGGTGATTCCTGTTCGGGTTTGCTAACGGTCTGGGTCATGGGGGGTCCTCCTGCTGAAACTTTCATTCTTGGTTGACCGGTGTTTCAGAGATCTGCCAGCACGCCGCTGATTTCGGCAAACATCTGTTTTCGGGTAAAGTGACGGCTCACGGCCGCACCGCTGGGACAGGCACTGGAACACGACCCGCATCCCTTGCAGACCGCTTCATTGACCACGGATACCTGCCTGTTTTCATCAAATTCAATGGCCCCATAAGGACACAGGGTCAGGCACAGCCGGCAGCCGGCACAGATATCCGGATCGATACTGGCCACGGTGGGAGAAATCTCCACCTGGCCACGGGCGGCCAGAGACAGGGATTTGGCCGCAGCCCCGGATGCCTGGGACACGGTGTCTGGAATGTCCATGGGTTTCTGACAGCATCCGCTCAAAAACACGCCTTCGGTGGCCGTGTTCACGGGCCCGAGTTTGGGGTGTTCCTCCAGGAAAAATCCGTCCGCCCCCTGGTTGAGCCCCAGGACCCGGCCGATGTCCCCCGCGTCCTGCCGGGCCTGAATGGCCGTGCATAAAATCACCATGTCCACCGGCACCTGGATCACTTCTCCCATCAGGGTGTCTTCCGCAACTGCCACCAGTTTTTCCGGTTCCCCGGCTGCCCCGGGTTGCTGCGTGATCTGTGCCACTTTGCCCCGGATAAACATGGTCCCTTCCTGCTGGCACCGGTTGTAAAACTCTTCATAGCCCTTGCCGAAACAGCGCATATCGATGTAGAAATCATACACCCGGGTGTCATGGCCCACTTTCTCCTTGATCAGGTGGGTGTATTTCAACGCATACATGCAGCAGACCCTTGAACAGTATTCATGAAAATTCACATCCCGGCTGCCCACACAGTGAACAATGGCCACGGATTTCGGGGGTTTCGTGAATGTCCGGTCATGATCCCGCATGAGGATCTGCCCCCCCGTGGGGCCGGTGGCATTGCTGAGGCGTTCGAATTCCAGGGCCGTAAACACATTGGGGTATCTGCCG
>JBFLKI010000282.1:0-16241 GCA_040883135.1 Desulfotignum sp.
CCGGCTTTGACTGGTGCATGACCATCGGCATGGCCGATGATGTCCCCGCGGACACGGCAGATCGGATCGTGGCCAGAAACACCCTGCAGTTCTGTGAAAAACCCCTGGTGTTCTGCTGCAAAGACACCAACAGTGTCGCAGACATCTATGAAATGGCCCTGCTGCTTTGCGGTGGAAAAGAAAATTTTGACCAGGCTCCCTGCATTGTGCATTATTCCGAGCCCATCTCTCCGCTGGTGTATTATGACCCGGCCGTGGATAAAATCCTGTATTGTGCGGAAAAAGGCATTCCCCTGATCAACTTTCCCGCCCCCCAGGCCTGCGGCACCGCACCCGCCACCTTCGCCGGCACCATTGTCCAGGCCAGTGCGGAATCATTGAGCGGCCTGGTGATGCACCAGCTGACAAACCCCGGCGCCCCTTTTATCTATGGTGCCTTCACCACTATCATGGACATGAAAACCTCCATCTTTTCCTATGGGGCCATCGAACTGAGTCTGATGACGGCGGCCATGGCCCAGATGGCCCAGCATTACCAGCTGCCATTCTTCGGCACGGCCGGGGCCACGGACGCCAAATTCTGCGATGCCCAGGCCGGAGCGGAAGCCGCATTCCAGTGCCTGAGCGCGGCGGCCGTCGGGTCCGGTCTGGTGCATGACTGCAGTTCCTGGATGGACCACGGCAATCTGGTTTCCCCGGAGTTCATGGTGCTGGTCAACGATATCGTGATGTCGGTCAAGCACTATATGGAGGGCATTCCGGTCACACAAGAGACCCTGGCCCTGGATATCATCGACAAGGTGGGTCCTGGCGGGCATTATCTCCAGGAAAAGCACACCATGGACCACTTCAGGAAAATCAAATATTCGGACCTGTTTGAACGTCAGATTCTGGAAAAATGGCAGAACACCGGGGCGAAAAAACTGGAGCAGCGCCTCCAGGAGCTGACACTGGAAAAGATGAAACACCGGCCGGCCCCCCTGTCAGACGATATCATCAAAGAACTGGACCGAATGCAGGCAACCTGGAAATAACCAGAAAAGCGATTGCCTGGACCTTGCTGTTCCACCGGGAGTATTACGGGCCTATATGACAGATAAGTTACTTATTTGAAGGGAAAAACCAATGGATCACAAGATTTTGTATCTGAGCAAAGGCGATGTGGTGAAAGCCGGTCCGTCCATGGCGGATATTATCACGGCCGTGGAAAAAGGATTTTTTGAAATGGGCAGCGGCCGGGTGGAGATGCCCCCCAAACCGGGCATTCATCCGGGCCAAGGCGGTGACAACTTTATCCACGCCATGCCTGCCTATATCCCGGCCATGAATTCCGCCGGCATGAAATGGGTCAGCGGCTATCCAGGCAACCAGGCAAAAGGACTGCCCTATATTATGGGGCTTCTGATTCTCAATGACCCGGACACCGGTATCCCGCTGGCGGTGATGGACTGCGCCTGGATCACCGGGATGCGGACTGCGGCCGCCTCGGCAGTGTCCGCCAGATACCTGGCCCGGGCGGAAAGCGAAACCATCGGCATTCTGGCCTGCGGACTCCAGGGCCACACCAACCTGGAGGCAATGAATGTGTTGTTTCCTTTGAAAAAGGTGACCGCCTTTGACCCCAGCAAAGAGAACCGGGAAAAACTGGCGGCATATGCAAGCGACACTTTGGGGCTTGAGACCGAGATTGTTACAGATCCGAAAAAAGCGGTCAACGGGTGCGACATCGTGGTCACCTCCGGCCCGATTCTCAAAATTCCCCATGAAACCATCAAAGCCGGATGGGTGGCGCCGGGCACCTTTGTATCCTGTGTGGATTTTGACTCTTTTTTTTCCAGGGATGCCCTGAATGAAGCGGATAAATGGACCACGGACAACTTGGACCAGTACAATCATTACAAGGACAAAATGGGATATTTCCAGAACTGTCCAGCAGTGTATGCTGAGCTGGGGGAGTTGGTGACCGGTCAAAAATCCGGCCGGGAGAATGACCGGGAGAAAAACTTTGCCGCCAACCTGGGCCTGGCGATCAATGACATGGCCGTGGCACCACTTGTTTTCAACAAGGCAAAGGAACAGGGAATCGGCACTTGGCTGTCCCTGTGACGATCTTCAGGTCAGCGATGCCTTGACATGTGAAACAACTTCCTGATAAAGCGGGTGTCATGGGCAGAATAGACAATGACATCACCCGGCTGTTTCCCGGCGTGAATCTGAGCCGGGTCTCTTTTTTACCGCTTCTCAAGGAATTTTTCGAGGGCGTCATCATCACGGACCATCATGGATGCGTGCTGTTTGTCAATGATGAACAGGCACGCATTGATGATATGCCGGTCAATATGCTTTCCGGAAAAAAAATCACTGACACCTACCGGGTGGATGACGGTGACAGCCCGGTGATGCAGTGCATCAGAACCCGCCGGCCCGTTAAAGGCCTGGCCTGCTATTACCGCACCTGCACCGGCAAGGTGGTCAACTCCATACACAATGTGTTTCCGCTGTTTGAAGAGAACAGACTGCTGGGAACCATATGTTTTATTCAGGATTTCTCGATTATTGAGCAGCGGTTTGACGCGCTGTCCATTCCCGGAAAAATCACCGACCTCCAGGGCAGGCAGACAGGGATGAAACTGCAGCACAACGGGGCAAACGGTACCCGGTTTTGTTTTAAAAACATTATCGGCAGTGCCAGAGAGTTTGCAGAATGCGTGGACGCTGCCAGACTCTCCTCACGATCCGTCTCTCCGGTGATGCTGTTTGGCGAAACCGGCACAGGCAAGGAGTTGTTAGCCCAGTCCATACACAATCACAGCAGCCGGAAAGGCAGCCAATATGTGGCGGTCAACTGTGCCGCCATTCCGGAAAACCTGCTGGAGGGCATTCTGTTCGGTACGACCCGGGGGGCGTTTACCGGGGCCGTTGACAAGCCGGGTCTGTTTGAGAAAGCCCATGGCGGGACCCTGCTTCTGGATGAGATCAACACCATGACTATGGGTCTTCAGGCCAAACTGCTCCGGTTCCTTCAAGAACGAAAAATCCGGCGGGTGGGATCCCTGGAGGAACATGAAGTCGATCTGAAAATCATCAGCTCGGTGAATGTCAATCCCCATGTGGCCATTGCACAGCAGACCCTGCGGGCTGACCTGTTCTACAGGCTGGCCGTGATATTTATCCGGATTCCGCCCCTGCGGGAACGGTCGCAGGATTTGCCGATGTTGATTTCCCATTTTCTTTCTAAATCAAATGCCCTGCTGGGCAGACAGATCACCGCCGTATCAGAAAAGGTATTGTCCCTGTTCGAACAGTACCCCTGGCCCGGCAATGTCCGGGAGCTGGAGCATGTGATTGAAGGGTCCATGAACCTGGCGGACGAGAAAGAACAACAGATCCGGCCCCATCACCTGCCGTCTCATATGGCCCTTTTTTTCGAACAGAATACCCCGGCCAAGACTGCCAGTGCCGGCGAAGCGTTATTTTCTCCCTGGGGCAACCGTCAGGAAAACGAGCGCCAAATGGTTCTGGCGGCCCTCCAGGAAACCGCGGGCCGGCCTTCTGCCGCCGCCGCCAAACTGGGCATTTCTCCCCAGCTGATGAATTACAAAATGAAAAAATACGGCATTGACCGACGGTATTATCAGTAGAATCACCAAAGATCCGATCAGACAATTTCCGGAATCAGCCGAACCGGCCGGTGATATAATCCTGGGTCAGCTGGTGCAGGGGATTGAGAAAAATCTGTTCGGTGGGACCGATCTCAATGAGATCCCCGAGGTGGAAATAGGCGGTGCGCTGGGACACCCGGGAGGCCTGCTGCATGGAATGGGTCACAATGGCAATGGCGTAATCCTGACAAAGTTCTTCGATGAGTTCTTCGATAATGGCGGTGGCAATGGGGTCCAGGGCTGAACAGGGTTCGTCCATGAGGATCACTTCCGGATTCACCGCAATGGTTCTGGCAATGCACAGCCGCTGCTGCTGCCCACCGGAAAGGCCGGTGCCGGGCTGATTCAGACGGTCCTTGACCTCACCCCAAAGACCGGCCCGGACCAGGGATTTTTCCACCAATTCTTCTGTCTCGCTTTTGTTGGTCACCAGTCCGTGAATCCGGGGTGCATACGCCACATTGTCAAAAATAGATTTGGGAAACGGGTTGGGTTTCTGAAACACCATCCCCACCCGGGCACGCAAGGGCACCACATCCACATCTCTGTCATAGATGTTTTTGCCGTCCAGATAGATGCGGCCGTCCACCCTGCATCCCTCGATGGTATCGTTCATGCGGTTAAGGCACCGGATGAACGTGGATTTTCCACATCCGGACGGACCGATCATGGCGATAACCTCCTTGTCTCCGATATCCAGTGACACCGAATTGATGGCTTTGCTGGCGCCGTTGTCATAAAAGACACTGACTTCTTCACACCGCATTTTGAAATTTTCCACCTGCTTTTCCCCCACGGTGTTCCGGTTTTCCTTTGGAACCAGCCGATGGGACCGCTTGGGGGTTGCGGCCGTGTTTATCTGTTTTGAGTTCATCACAGGCTTCTTTATATGTTCCTCTTATCGTTGAAATCAGCCAAACCACATCCTCCGGCTGACTGTAAATACCTTGTTTTCACCGGTCAGGATCATGACTATAGATGAGTTGCGTTAGATTGATTTTATTTTTTTGTTAGAAACAGGTTAGGGCCTGCGCCGGCGTTTTTTTTCTGATATACTGAAACGGATCAAAAGGGTCAACAAAAAGGGAACAAACAATGAAGTTTGCCGTTCTATCCGACATTCATGGCAACCTGGAGGCGTTCCAAGCTGTCCTCAATGCCATCGAACATCTTTCCATCGACCGGGTGATCTCTTTGGGGGACAACATCGGATACGGCCCGGACTCTGAAACGGTGGCGTCGCTCATCAGAGCCAGGAACATCGCTTCGGTGCTGGGCAATCATGAAATGGCGGTCAAAAAAAAGGAAACCCTGGCCTGGTTCAACCCCATGGCACAGAAAGCATGGGGCATCGCCCGGTCCCAGCTGTCAGGCGAATCCCTGGACTGGATCGGCACACTGCCGCGATTCCGGGTCCTTGCCGGAACACGGTTCGTCCATGGGGTTCCGCCGGATTCCGTGTTCCTGTATCTGTTCCAGCTGCCGGAAAACAAGCTGATCCAAAAGCTGGCCCTTTCCAAGGAATCTGTCTGTTTTGTGGGGCATACCCATGAACTGGGAATGATTTCCTGGGACGGCACCCGCCTTGGAAAGGAACCTGCCCCCCCCGGCACATACCCGCTGAAACCGGACCGACAGTATATCATCAATGCCGGCAGTGTGGGACAGCCCAGAGACGGCACGCCCGGGGCCAAATTTATTCTGTTTGACACCAAAACCCGTGAACTGAAGATCAAATCCGTGTCATATCCGTTTGAAACAACCCGGAAGAAAATCATTGCCGCTGGTATTCCCGGAATGTATGCGGATCGGCTGGCCCCGGCGGGTGTCCCACCCAGAGACGGCAATCCATCAAAAAAGTGAGCCCATCAATAGGCAAAGGAAGCGGAAAATGAAGAAAATCGGCCGATACACCATCACCGGGCTTCTGGGCAAAGGGGGGATGGGCAGGGTCTTTAAAGTCACCTATCCGGTGACCGGCAGGGTGGCTGCCCTGAAACTGCTGGACCCCTCCCCGCTGCTGACGGAACTGACGGCCCCGAAGGAGCTGAAGGAACAATTCACCCGGGAAGCCGTGATCATGGCATCCATCCGGCACCCCCATGTGGTGGATGTCCTGGATTTCTGTCAGACCGACGGCCAGCTCTACTATCTCATGGATTTTTTCTGCAACAGCCTGGGCACCCTCATGGGAGAATCCGGAGAAGCGGAGCAGGCCCGGGTCATTCCAGTTCAAAAAGCGGTTCACTATGCGGTCCAGACCCTGAAAGGGCTTTCATGCCTCCATTTTTTCGGGATCATCCACAGGGATATCAAACCGGCCAATATCCTGGTCACGGATCTGGATGTCGCCAAAATCTGTGACTTCGGTCTGTCCCGGCACAGGGGAGAAAACCGGGAATACCGCCATGGAGGCATCCGGGTAGGATCTCCCTTTTACGCCGCCCCTGAGCAGGAAAAAGATCCGGATCAGGTGGATGCCACTGCTGATCTGTATGCCACAGGGACCATGCTGTACAAGATGCTCACCGGGATTCTGCCGAAAAAAAACCGACCTGCCGCTTCAGCGCTCAATCCGGACCTGGATGAAGACTGGGATCTTTTTTTTGCCAGAGCCATGAACCCGGAACGTTCCCGGCGTTTTCAGGGAGCGGATCTCATGCGCCGGAACCTGGAAGCCCTGCTGGTATCCTGGGAGAAAAAAAAAGAAAAAATCTGCACTCTGCCGGATTTTTTTGAAACAGAAAACAGTCTGGAGACCGATGTACCGCTGCCGGAACAGCAAAAGCCGGTGGTGGTTCGCTCGGAACCCCGAAAAATTCCTTTCAAACAGGCCCGGGCATTTTTTGGACTTGACCGGTTCATGCAGCCCCGGGAATATCTTGCCAATATCTTCCTGATGTCGGGAAACGACATCGTAACGGACCGGCAGACCGGTCTGGTTTGGCAACAGTGCGGTACAGGATTCCCGGTCACCTGGCACCAGGCAGAAATGGTTGTGGATCAGTTGAACGGACAGGCATTCGGCGGCCTTACCGGCTGGCGCCTGCCCACTCTTCACGAACTGCTCACTCTGGCGGTCCCTCCCGCCAGAGGTCGTGATCATTGTATCTCACCGGTGTTTGACATGTCCCAGAAATGCTTGTGGAGTGCCGACAAATGCACGTTTGTTTCAGCCTGGTACATGAGCCTGGAGATGGGATTTGCGGCAAGAAACGACCTGACCGCTTTCTACCATGTCAAAGCGGTTTGTTCAGGGGGCTTGATACCTGGCTTTCCATGATCAAAAAGACCGGTGCCATTCCCAAGGCCATGCCAACATCTAAAAAACAGTGTGCATCAGTAACAAATTTATCGCCATAAAATCCTCCCTGGCAGAGGTTTTACAAAATTTTCGACCCTCTGGTCAAACTAGTTCCCGCAGCAGGAGGGCGTGGCCGAATCGTTGCGGCCCTCGTCACCCGTGCCTAGCGAAAAGGCCTTGAAAATCCGGGTTGAAGATTGACCGACCGGTGTCGGTGCGAAACCATCGATGTTATTTTCACCCATGGCAGACCCTGCATCTCCCGTGATTTCCCGGCGGGTCATGTATTCTGCCGCAAGGGTTCCCGATGCTGATGAGCGTGTTGATCGTACCAACAAAAAAGCCGTTTTTCCGGCATTTTCTCCTGACAACGCTGGTGTTCCCGGCTGCCAGCCATCAATATTCCGGGACCAGCCATGGTCAGCCATGCGGTAAAATATTTCCAGACCTTGTGCATTTTCCAGGGTAATCTGAATATCAATCAGGTCCTGCGGTTCGTGGGGAACAGTGAACTTGAAAAAACGGATATGATCCTGCGCCAGATCATGGACTTTGTGTTGAGCCCTCCAGCGGAAGCTGTTTTCAATTTGTTCTGCCTGACCGTTTTTCGACAAATCAAGCATCCAGACCGCAGGTTCATACCGCACTTCAATAATGGCTTTTCCGGTTTTTCTGCGGTCCTGTTGAGATACACAAACGCAGCCGATGATGCCTTCGCCCGGTTCAAGAAATTCGGGATTAGCCGAAAGACCGGCGGCTGCATTAAAAGGGCTCCCTTTTTTAAATGAAATTGGGGTGCCAAAGCAGTCGCCGATCTGCTGTTTTCCGATCTGGACCCATTGGCTGGAAACTTGTCCCTCAAGGTCTTGAAAGCCGATACGAATCTGATGAATAATCAAGGACAGCGGCACCTGATCGTTCCCCTCAGCAGCGGTATTGCGCAGCAGCAGATCAAACCTGCCATTGTTCGTGTGGGACAAGTTACACCCCTCATCGTGGCACACTGCTGTATTTCCAAGGGCTGTGAGCGGGTCACTTTCCGCAACCAGGATTGGATTGTCATTCTTTTCGGACTGCAAAGGGGTCTGTTTGAACATCTTGTCATAGAAAACCGACATGAAACAGGGTTTGGATTCTGCTTCACCGGGCAGTTGTAAAACCATACAGATGAACAATAGGGGCCATATCTTTTTGAATGTCATTTTTCCTCCTAACAAAATATTTGCCGAAAGGCATTGTCACTTCTAAACAAATGCCGTATCGGTTTAAAAAAAGATCATTTAAGTGATCACTTGCCAGCAGGATTTATTCCATCTTGCCCTGTGACTGTTGGAATATCTTTTTTTCCTGTTTGCATTGTTTTCACGGAAATCTGTGTGAAATGAGACCATCCATTCACTTTCCCCATTCATTTCCCCTTTCACATTCAATTTCCATGCCCGTTTTTATTCAATATGCGGATTGCCGGCCATACGGCAGTCCTGTTATAGCTGGCACGGTTGAGTTGGGATTGCCTTGCTGGTGCAATAGTGCAATACCGTGAAATATTGATGCAGAAGGGCACCGTTTTCTCACTGCATTTCACATGACGCCTTAAACAGAATGTTGCCCGTATCTGTTTTCCTGCGATAATGGCTGAGGGAATTGCGGGCGGGAAAAACTTCAGTGACTGTATCACGGACCCAAACAGGGACAGAGACCGTAACCCATACCGACATTCAAACGGGTCACAAAAAAATCACGACGTGTTCACTTTTCCATTACCCAGATTTTTGGTTTTTCCCATATGCAGTTTCTTGACTTTTCGAATCACGGTTGAATGGGTAACACCGAGTATTTTTGCAGCCTCCCGGGTCGTCTGAGTCTGGGCCAGGGCATTGGAGATCATCCGACGGTCCAGGTCATCGTGGGCGGTTCTCAAGTCCATTATTTCATTGCCGGGGAAAGTCATGACATCGGATTGTTCAGCCTGCTGATAGATGTTGTCAGGCAGGTGCCTGGGCAACAGCATTTCATTGTCTGCTGACACGACCATGCGCTCCACTACATTCTGAAGTTCACGGACATTACCCGGCCATTCATACGCCTCCATCACCTTGAGAATCTCCTGGCCCATTCTCCGGCTGAGTTCATACTTGGTGTTGTATGTTTTAAGAAACTTCAAGGCCAGAGGAAGGATATCTTCGCTCCGCTCCCGCAGCGGGGGGATATGGATGGGAACCACATACAACCGGTAATAGAGATCCTGACGGAATGTGCCTTCTTTCACCATTTCACTCAGGTTCCGATTGGTTGCGGCGATAACCCGGCCTTCCAGATCAATATCCCTGACACCGCCAAGGCGGCGGCATTTCTGGTCCTGTAAAACAGCGAGAAGTTTGACCTGAAGGGACAGGGGCAGTTCTCCCACCTCGTCAAGAAAAACGATCCCTCCTCCGGCCTGCTCAAACAGGCCGGGTTTGCCTTGTTTAAGCGCACCTGAAAACGCCCCTTTTTCATAACCGAAAAGCTCACTTTCCAAAAGGTTTTCAGGAATGGCACCGCAGTTGATACTTACAAAGGGTTTATCCCGGCGGTTGCTCACCTGATGGATCACCCGGGACAGAACATCCTTTCCCACACCGGTTTCTCCTGTAAGCAGCACCGTGGAGTCCACCTGCCCCACGCGCCGGCATAAATCCAGAAGGTTTCGCATCGCTGTGCTTTCAGCCACAATCCCTCCGTAAATACCCATTTCTTCGATGCCGACAGACGGCAGTTCCTGGCAGGCCCCGTCATATTGGTACTCGTGGTGTTTGAGTTCGGTAACATCCCGGATATTCATGACCACCCGCCGGACATTTCCCTGGCTGTCCAGCACGGGGCAGCCGGTGACAAAAATTTTATTGCCGCTGTTGAGTTTCTGCTGAATGGTCAAAGAACGGCGGTGGTTCCGGACCTGAGTGAACAGTTCCTGGACCACGGCCAGGAAGCCATGTTTTTCCGAATCCAGTTCGGCAATCCGACGGCCTTCAATCGCGGCTGGGGACATCCCGGTGATCCGGCCGTAGCTGGCATTCACCTTGACCACTTTTTCTTCATCCGTGGTCAGAATACCGTCATAGGCACTGTCCACCAGGGATGAAAACTCATCATTAAGAATTTTCATGGCTTCCAGCTGGTTTTGCACGGATTCCAGTTCCGACTGATCAAGGAAAACAGATACCCCCCCTTTCACTGTCTGACCGTCATATATAGGACTGCGGCTGACCAGAAGGGTCTTTTCCCCCCAGCGAAAGGTTTTACCGATTTCAGGCTTGTTTTCCGCAATGATCCGGGTGAGTCTGGAATCCGGGATCATTTCTCTGATATCCCGGTTTAAGTGGACATCTGCTTTGGCACCCAGTATCTCTTCAGCTTTTTGGTTCATCATGGTCAGGTGTGCATGGTTATCCACTGCAATAATGCCGGTAGGCACGGAATTCAGAAGGGCCTCCAAATGCGCTTTGGTGTGCTGAAGTTTTTCCTGGGCCAGTTTTTTGTCAGTGATATCCCAGGATATCGCCTGAATGCCGACAACTTCTCCTTTGGCATCGAAAACCGGAGATTTCACAATTTCCATGTAGGCGCGGTTCTCACTGCTGCCTGAAGGATCGTATTGGATGATTTGATGCAGCGTTTCAGACAGGCGGATTACCTTGATATCATCGGCAAGGATGTTTTTAGCATCCAGATCCGGATAGAGATCCGTGACCGTCTGTTCCCCAGACTCTTTTAATCCTGGATGAAATTTCTCCCGCAACGCCCTGTTAAAGAATATAATTCTGCCGGTCAGATCGGTCCGGTAAAGCCCCTGAGGCATGGCATCCACCAGAGAATAATACCGGTTTTCACTTTCCTTAAGCGCTTCTGAATAAGCCAGCACCTTGTTGTGCGAAATATTGTATGCCCGGTACATCAGAAAAAGAATGGAAGGCATCAGGATACCAACAACCAGGAAAAACCCTATGATAATTGGCTGAAATCCGTCCCGGATCTCCTTTTTGAGAGCCCAGCTTGACCGGTGGATTCCCATGTACCAGGATTTTTCTGGAATGGGCACAAAAGCCGCAATCTGGGGGGTCCCATTGCTGGCGATATAGCTGCCCACGTAGCTGGTTGATGATTTTACCAATTCTGCCAGATTGGCTTTTTTATCGTTTTCATTGTTCAATATCCTGTTTTTCCCGACATAATTCCCGATAGTCTCCGGATCTGCGCTGTGAAGCAGCAGTTCTGCCTGCTGATCAACCACACAGATATATTCATCCGCCGGACGCGGCCCGTTGGTTGTCCAGGATTGCAAAATAGAACCCAGGATTTCATTTTCAGACCCTGCCTGCTCTGCAGCAGCCAGTTTGATGATCATCTGGGCTTTGTTCAGGTAAAGCTCATGATATCCCTTCTGCATCATTTCAAATGAATGCTGATAGGTAAACAGGCCAATGGCCAGGGTGGAACCAATCAGGGCCACGCTGAGTCCAAACGCGATTTTGGCCAGGGAAAGGAATCTGGTGTCGCGCACCTGTTCCGTCCGGTTTTCCGATAATTCGCTGGAATCCATTACTGTTTCACCCCTTTTTTCATCCCTAAACCACATATTTTACCACAACACTTGGGCCGCTGCAAACGATTGGCGAATTTTCCTTCTAAACGCCTGCCCACATAACCAGCGAAATGACCAAAAGGGCGACATCCACCAGACGGTTGTAAAGAGAGTTGGACGTATAGTGGAAAGCTTTGAAGCCTGCTATTGAACCGGCGATCACGGCCGGCGTATAGACCAGTGAAGCCTTGAAGATTTCCAGTGAGAAAAAACCGGCCATGCCATACAGAAAAATGAGCAGAACATACATAATGGAAAAAAACGATGCAATCAAACTTTTGGCTTTCAGGGAACTGCCGGTAACCGTTCTGAAATACAGTATCGCCGCAGGCCCGCCGATATTGTAGGCACCCATAAAGGAACCACTGAAAAGTCCGCAGATGCGGCCGAACCAGGGACTTTTCAGCTGCTTGAGGGACAACTCCCATCGCCCGGCTGCGGTATTATATAAAACCACCGTGATGATAAAGACAGACAGTGCCCGTTTCAGGAACACATCAGGAAGATGATAGAGAAAATAAGTGCCGAGGATGATACCGATAATGGTTCCCGCCATCATGGGCCTTATGGGCTGCCAGCTGAAATGACCACGGTAATGCCACGCCTGATACATGAAAAGCCCCATACAGAAAGGAAACTGGAGTACCACAGCTGTTTCCACCGGAAAGAAAAAACTCAGCAGTGGAACGGAAATCATGGCAAATCCGAACCCGGCAAAACTCATGGTAAAAGCACTCACAAACATGATGAGTGCTATTTCAATTTCAAATCCCGTATGACACCCCCTTCGCCGCCACCGCCAAAATCTTATGACAGTGGATATATCTCCTTGCAGATCATCTCTTTTGGAGCCAATACCCGTTTATATTTTAGGCAGTCCTGTTCTTCTGATAAAAGTCCTGTCAACCATGATCCGCTGGTTTTTACTTCCCTGTAACCCAAATGAAACAAATTCGCCATTTTCTTTGCATAGATCCGGTGGTGCGGCCTGACAGGAGCCAATGCTTCGATCAGTACGATCTCTTTGTATCCTTTGAGCATTTCCCCGGCGATCCACAGGGCATCTTCCCGTCCATACCTGGCAGATGATTTGAAGAATTCCGTATACGGCGTTTCTCCATGATCGATCCATCCAGGACTCAGGTAAAAAGCATGATTCACTTCCCGGCAGTCTTTTTCCTGACAGACCTCACTGAGCAGTAATGGAATGCAGTCATGAACCCGGGGGACGATCAGTTTCAACCGGTGTGACGAAATGCCGGACAGTCCCCCGCCGCAAAAACCGAAAAGGAGAATGACTGTATCGATTGACCGGATATCTTCCAGCTCTCTCAGGGCTTCTTGGACCGCCTGATTGAGCATGTCAGGATACCTGTGAAGCGATTGATCCAGATAAACAACCCGGTCCTTGTCAACACCCAGGGCATCGATCTCGGGCTGAAACACTTTACATGCAATCACCTTTGTACTGTCGGGGATATCGAGCTTCACGTGAAGAACCCTTTCACCACAAACAAGACGATACTGACAGCCATTAAAAGGTAACCCAGTCCATTGATCCTTGCTGACTGCAGGGGGGACAGAATTCCGAGGTACCTGCCGATGACCGCTGCAGCGGCAGCCAGACCCCCGGTCAGGGCAAATCCCCAGATCCATCTCATTTCCGGCATACCTGACAGCCTCCCGATATCAGGATGTAACGGCCGGGTTGTATGTGCACTCACGACCGTCACCACCCAGCTGGGCAAATGACTTGAGTCCTTCCTCGTACAGCGAATCCATGACTTCAGTTTTGAGTTTTGCATAGGCGGGACTGGCTGTCACTGTAAATTCTCTTGGACGGGGCAGATCAACATCCACTATGGTCTTAATCGTTCCGGGCAGCTGGGTCATCACCATGATCCGGTCCGCCAGGAAAAGGGCCTCATCGATTTCCGATGTAATGAAAAACATGGTCAGTCCCGTATCATGATAAAGCTTGAGCAGATATTCCTGCATCAGTTCCCTGGTCATGACATCCAGTCCCCGGAAAGGCTCGTCCAGAATCATGACCTTGGGTTCCATCAAAAGCGCGCGGCAGAGTTCCGCCCGCCGCTGCATTCCGCCGGACAGCTGGGCCGGATATTTATCCCCAAACTCTGCAAGCCCGACAGTTTCCAGCATTTTCATGGCATTTTCTACTGCTTTTTCACGGGATATCCCACTGATCACCGACGGGCCAAAGGTCACATTTTTCAACACCGTCATCCACGGCCACAGCGCTGTTTCCTGAAAAACCATGATCCGGTCCGGACTGGCAGAACGCGTTGGCTGGCCGTCAAGCAGCACCTTGCCGGATGTGGGCGTATCATAACCGGCAATGATATTTGCCAGTGTGGACTTGCCGCACCCGCTGGGTCCCACAAGCACCGTCAGTTTACCGCGCTCAACCGTCAGTGAGCAGTTCCTGAGAGCCACTGTTGCCTCACTGCCGGGAATGCGGAAAATTTTTTCAACTTCGTGTATCTCCAGCTCTCCTTTGGTGGAAACCGCTTTTCCATTTGTATTTTCTGCCCTTTCTGGCATTTTTTTCTCCTTGGTATCCAAATTAGAATATTTTTTTCCAGGGCATCAACCAGTCGCTGATCACTTTGACGGCATAACTGCTGACAAATCCGGCCACCCCGATGCTGACCATGCCCACAATGATCCCTGCGGTATGCCCTGCGAGATAGGCTTCCCAGGTCAATCGTCCCAGGCCGGCATTGCCGGCAATCATTTCAGCGGCAATCACCACGTTCCAGGTGATGCCGATTCCCACCATCATGCCCGTTGCAATGCTGGGAATGGTTGCAGGGAGGACGATCCGCCAGAAAATCTGCCTGGGTGAAGCACCGAAAGACACGGCTGAATTGACCAGCTCTTTTGGGATGGAAGACACCCCGCCCAGCACATTCAGTACGATAGTGAAAAATGCCCCGATAAATGTGATAAACGCAATGGAGGTTTCATTGGTTGGCCAGAACAATATGGAAACCGGTACCCATGCCAGCGGTGGAATGGGCCGCATCAGTTCAAAAAGGGGATAGGTAAAATCTTTGAAATTTCGGTTCCAGCCCATTCCCAGACCCAGGGGAATTCCAATGATCTGGGCTGCAATAAACCCGTAGGCGACGCGTAGAAAACTCTCCATCCAGCTCTGCCAGTATACCGGCTGGTACAAAAAATCCCAGAAAACTGCAATCACTGTTACGGGGGTGGGGATTGCCTTCATGAAAGGAAACAGCCCCATGGATCCCGCCTGCCATAAAAGGAAAAATCCGATTACTGCGATGGCGCCTCTTTGCAATCCCTTATCCCGGAAAAACTTTTTTATTAACACCACTGATTTTGATGGTTTTTTTGCTGCTGATATTGCCATTTTTGATCTCTCCTTTGTTTAGGCCATTTCTCGTTCACCCGCCTGAAATGCCTTAACAGCTTCCTGGTGAACCGCCTCCATCAGCTCTGACTTCATTTCAAGGAATCTATCGGATGTGGTAATTTTATACGTTCTGGGTCTTGGCAGATCCACCCGCATCGTTTTTTTGATATATCCGGGACGGGATGTCATGATGTGGACCGTGTCCGACAGATAAAGTGCCTCATCCAGATCATGGGTGATAAAGAAAATGGTTTTACGGGTCATATCATAAAGCTCCAGCAGATATTGGTGGCTGGCTGCCTTGGTGACCGTGTCCATGGCCCGGTAAGGCTCATCAAGAAGGAGAATTTTAGGATTGTTGATTAAGGCCCGAGTGATTTCCACCCGGCGTTGCATCCCGGAGGAAAGCTGTCCGGGATAAGAACCTTCAATACTGTTGAGTCCGACCCGGGCCAGCATTTCTCTGGCCCTGTCCGATGCCTGGGAAACACTCATTCCCCCCTGAGTGACCGGCCCGTAAATGACATTTTCCAATACTGTTTTCCATGGAAAAAGGGCGCCGTGCTGAAATACCACTACCCTGTCAGGTCCGGGACTGGGTGCCGTGTCCAGTGCTGCCAGCGGCTGGCCATCCAGAAGGATCTCACCGGATGTCAGATTGTCAAATCCCGCCATTATATTGAGAAGCGTTGATTTTCCGCATCCTGACGGCCCTACGATGGCAACAAATTCACCGGATTCGATTTCCATGGAGCAGTTGGAAAGGGCTTCCACATGCACCCCCTCCGGGTCATATATTTTCCCGACATCCCTGATGGAAAGAGCCCCGGTTTTGGCCCGTTCAACAGGGTTTCCGGTTGTCTGGTCAGCATTCATGTCGATTTCACCCTCCTATGCAGGTTGTGTTCAATTCTCTTTCACGCCAGGCCATCAGCTTCCTTCCAATGGACCTTACTATGGCTGAGCTGGCCCATCCGACAAATCCCAGTGTCACCATACCGATAATGATGACCGGATACTGGATCAGGGAATAGGAGTCCCATATGAGGAACCCCAGTCCATACTGGGCTGCGATCATTTCACCGGCAACCAGGGAAAACCATGCAGCACCCATGGAAATCTGCAGACCCGTGAAAATAAATGGCATGGATCCCGGAAGCACCACATCCAGCAGCAGCCTCTTTTTGCCGGCCCCCAGGCACTGGGCCGCCCGGAAATAGTTTTCGTCAATGGACTGGACCCCCAGAA
>JBFLKI010000283.1:0-3840 GCA_040883135.1 Desulfotignum sp.
AAATCCCGGGTGGATGCGGTGGTGCTTCCGGACCTGGACAACGGGGTCATGCATCTGAACGCGCTGGCCGGCGGAGCGATCCTTTACCGGGAAGGCATTGAACCCGTGATTCATGTCTACGGCCGGGACAGAAACCGCATGGCCCTTCAGGGCGATCTGCTGGCCGCCCATATCCTGGGCATTCACAACCTGCTGGTGGTCCAGGGGGAAGAGATGGTCAACGGGGATCATCCGGACGCCAAAATTGTGGATGACCTGGATGAACTCGGGATTTTGAACATGATTCAGACCCTGATGGACGGCACGGATCTGGCCGGGTTCGACCTGCAGGGCAGGCCTGAATTCACCACCGGCGTCGCCGTACCCGCCATTGTCGATGAAAATCAGCTGAAACAGGCGGTCACCGATACCGGCAAAAAGATCGAGGCCGGTGCCGAATATGTCATGCTTCAGCCGGTCTTTGACCTGGATTTCTACAAACAGGTCATCAACGCGTTTTCTTCCTTGAATGTGCCGGTGATCGCTTCGGTTTTTCTGTTGAAAAACGTCGGAATGGCCCGGTATATTTCCATTAATGATCCCGCCTCCCGGCTGTCGGAACAGGTGATCCGGCGGATCCGCCAGGCAAAGGACCGCGATTCCGAGTGCGTGGCCATTGCCGGCGAGATGATCCGCAGCCTCAAGGAGATCTCCCAGGGTATCAAAATATCCGCTCTGGGTTGGGAAGACAGACTGCCGGCCATTCTGGACAGCGCCGGGCTGTAGAAAAAACCGTTAACAAAAAGCGAGATCCGCCGCACAGCAGTCGGGCGGGTATGTCGGCCCGGGCTGTAAACGGGTTTCCTTAATTACATAGGTAACTCATGCAAATGAATCAGAATTCAGAAAAAAGCCTGTCTGCGGACAGGCGAGTGCTGGTAATCGGCGGTGGTGTCGGCGGCATCCGGGCCGCACTGGACCTGGCCGAATCCCGGCGCAATGTACTGCTCATTGACAAATCATATGCCATCGGCGGGCTGATGACCCAGCTGGACCGGACCTTTCCCACCAACAACTGCGATCTGTGTACGGTCTCCCCGTACCTGTCCCAGGGGGGCCGGGAACAATACCTGGAAATCAGGCCCATGACCCGCCTGACGCAACTGGACGGGGAAGCCGGGGCGTTTTCCGCCACGCTCGTGACCGAGCCCCGATACATTGACACGGACAAATGCACGGCCTGCGGCGAATGTGCCAAACAGTTTCCGGATGCGGTCCGGTTTACGCCGGGGCTGGATCCCCGGGCCCCGACCTGCATGCGCTATCCCCAGGCCACGCCGTTCGCTTTTTCCATCGACATGAACAAAATCGAGGATGTCGAGGCCTTGAAAAAGGTCTGCAAGGCCGATGCCATTGTACCCGATGACACGCCGAAACAAACCGTGATGGATGTGGCGTCCGTGGTCCTGTCCGTGGGTGCGGACCTGTTTGACCCCAACGTGCTGGACAATTTCGGGGGCGGGCGGTTCGACAATGTGCTCACCGGCCTGGAATACGAGCGGATCATGTCCGCATCCGGCCCGTTCCAGGGCAACCTGGTGAGAAAATCCGACGGCAAACCGCCCAAAAAAGTGGCCTGGATCCAGTGTGTGGGTTCCCGGGGCATCAACCGGGCGGATGTGCCGTACTGTTCGAGTGTCTGCTGCATGTACGCCCTCAAGGAGGCCATGGTCACCAAGGAGCGGTTCGGCGAAGACATCGAGACCACGATTTTCTTCATGGACATGCGGACCCATGGCAAGGGGTATGAGGAATATTACAACCGTGCCAGAGACGAGTACCACGTCCGCATGGTCAGAAGCCGGCCCCACACCATTTTGGAAGATCCGGACACCAAAAGCCTGTCCATTGCCTATGCCGTGGAAGACAAATCGGTCCAGGAAACCGAAGAGTTCGACATGGTGGTGCTGTCCACCGGATTCCGGGTGACCGGAGAAACCCGGGAACTGGCACAGAACCTGGGAATCGATTTGAACGAACACCACTTTGCCCAAACCGATCATTTCAACCCTGTGCAGACATCCCGGCCCGGGGTTTATGTCTGCGGGGTGTTCGAAAGTCCCAAAGACATTCCGGAAACCATGGTCCAGGGCTCGGCCGCCGCTGCCATGGCCGCTTCCAATCTGCCCGTATCACCGGCCGGACTCAATGGGGAAGAGATCTATCCCCCGGAGCGGGATGTCCGGGGCGAGGATCCCCGCATCGGTGTGTTCGTGTGCGACTGCGGATTCGAGATCGGCGGGGTGTTGAGCGTTTCAAAACTGCTGGATGAAGCCAGAACCCGGCCGGACGTGGTGGTGGCCGAGGCCGTGGGATACGGGTGCTCATCCGAATCCATGGCCAAAATCGAGGCCCTGATCACCAAACACGGACTGAACCGGGTGGTGCTCGGCGGGTGTTCCCCCAGAACCCATGAAACCAAGTTCCAGGATCTGCTCAGACGGGTGGGCCTGAACCGCTATCTGGTGGAAATGGTGAACCTGAGAGACCAGAACACCTGGACCCACATGAACGAGCCTGACAAGGCCCAGGACAAGGCAATCAAGATGCTGAAAGTGGGCATCGCCGGCGTCCGCAACAACCGTCCCCTCAGGGAACATACCCTGCCCATGAGCCAGAAAGCGCTGGTGGTGGGCGGCGGCATCACCGGCATGACCGCGGCCCTGAAACTGGCGGACCAGGGCATCAAAACCTATATCATAGAACGGGCCCCGTCCCTGGGCGGCCTGGCCCGGTCCCTGCGCAGCACCATCGAAGGGGAGACGGTGGCCCCGTTTATCCAGAGCCTGGTGGATGCGGTCACGGCCCACACCAATGTCCAGGTGCTGACCAGGTCGGTGATCGTGGATCACAGCGGCATGCCCGGCCTGTACCGGACCGGCATCCAGACCGGGGTGCGCATGAACTACATGCAGATCGATCACGGGGTGACCATCCTGGCCACGGGCGCGCTGGCCAACCGGCCGGCCCTGTACGGCCTGGGCACCCTCGACAATGTCATGACCCAGCTGGACATGGATTCGCTGCTGGCGGATGATCCTGAAAAAATTCAGGCCATGGACCAGGTGGTGATGATCCAGTGCGTGGGCTCCCGGGAACCGGACAATCCCAACTGCTCGAGAATCTGCTGCCAGGCGGCGGTGAAAAACGCCCTGAAAATCAAACAGATCAGCCCGGACACCGAGGTGTTTGTCCTGTACCGGGATATGCGCACCTACGGTTTTCTGGAAGACTATTACCGCAACGCCCGGGAGCTGGGCGTCAAATTCATCCGGTTCTCCCTGGAAAAACGGCCCGAAGTGCGTGAGGAAGAGGGCGGCCTGGTGGTCAGAACCCATGACTTTGTGCTTGACAGCGATATCGACATCACCGCCGACTGCGTGGTGCTCAGCACCGGGTTGATCGCGGACGATGAGAACACCGAGGATCTGGCCCTGATGTTCCACCTGCCCCGGACCGAAGACAACTATTTTCTGGAAGACCACGTGAAGCTGCGGCCCGTGGACATGGCCCAGCGGGGCTTTTTCATGGCAGGCACGGCCCATTCCCCGAAAGTGATCAAGGAATGCGTCACCCAGGCCCAGGCGGCCGCCGGCCGGGCCCTGACCATGCTGGCCAAAAAAGAGATCAACCTGGGGGCCTGCGTGGCCATCGTGGACGAGAAAAAATGCGCGTCCTGCCTGATCTGCGTCCGGGCGTGTCCGTTTGACGTGCCGTTCATCAACGCGGACGGCGTGTCCCAGATCGATGCGGACAAATGCCACGGCTGCGGGGTGTGCGCCGGTGAATGTCCGGCCAAGG
>JBFLKI010000047.1:0-23448 GCA_040883135.1 Desulfotignum sp.
GCCTGATGTCCACCAGCCTGATCAACGAAATCTGTGACATTGCGGACAAGCATTGTGACGGATATGTCCGGTTCACCACCCGGAACAATGTGGAGTTTATGGTGGATTCCAAGGACAAGGTGGAACCGTTGAAAAACGACCTGGCTTCCAGAAAGTTTGCCGGCGGCTCTTTCAAGTTCCCCGTCGGCGGTACCGGTGCCGGTATCACCAACATCGTTCACACCCAGGGCTGGATTCACTGCCATACCCCGGCATCTGATGCCTCCGGTACGGTCAAAGCGGCCATGGACGTGCTGTTCAATGATTTCCAGGACATGAGACTGCCGGCCCAGCTGCGCGTATCCATGGCCTGCTGCCTGAACATGTGCGGCGCGGTGCACTGCTCTGATATCGCCATTCTCGGGTATCACAGAAAACCGCCCATGCTGGACCATGAATATCTGGACAAGGTGTGTGAAATTCCGCTGGCGGTTGCCTCCTGTCCCACTGCAGCCATCAAACCGGCGAAAGTGAAACTGGACAACGGCAAGGAAGTCAAATCGGTTGACGTCAAGAACGAACGGTGCATGTACTGCGGTAACTGCTACACCATGTGCCCGTCCATGCCCCTGGCGGATACCGAGGGCGATGGCATCGTTCTGATGGCCGGCGGAAAGGTGTCCAACCGGATCTCCGATCCCAAATTTTCCAAGGTGGTCGTGGCGTTCCTGCCCAATGAAATGCCCCGCTGGCCCTCCATGACCGATGCGATTCAGAGAATGGTGGAAGCCTATGCCAAAGGCGCCAACAAATATGAGCGTCTGGGTGACTGGGCGGAAAGAATCGGTTGGGAAAAATTCTTTGAGGTGTGTGAGCTGGATTTCACCCACCACCTGATTGATGATTTCCGTCAGCAGGCATACATGAGCTGGCGTCAATCCACACAGTTCAAATTTTAGGACAACGTTGTATTTGAACGGATTCTGGCACATATGATGACAAGCCGGGGCTCCTGAATCAAGGGGCTCCGGCTCATCCTTTTCAATTCAAAGGAGTAAAAAAATGAGTGACCTTCTTGACAATAAGGAAGAAGCACAAAAGGCTGTGGTTGAATGGCTGGAAAAAAAAGCCAAAACCAAATCCAAATTCTATATCAAGGACTTTTACAAGATTTTTCCGGATGACAAGCCCCGAATGATCAAAAAAGTCGTAAATAAAATGGTCGAAGACGGAATCCTTGAATTCTGGTCATCCGGTTCCACCACCATGTATGGTCTTAAGGGTGGCGGTATTCAGCATTCTTCCGAAGGTGAAAATTAACCAAATATAAAGATTCAAACCCATGCACGCAAGCAGTAACAGCGTTCCGGGCGTGGTGGTGGCAGGGCTCAGGGGTGGTTCGGGCAAGACCATCATCAGTTTGGGGATCGCCGCGGCATGGAGACGCAAGCATATCAGGATATCGCCTTTTAAAAAAGGCCCTGATTACATCGACGCCGGCTGGCTTTCCCTGGCAGCCGGCCGCCCCTGCTACAACCTGGACACATTTCTCTGTTCGCCGGAGGTGGTCCGAAAATCCTTTCTGCGGCATTCTCAAAATTCCGATATGGCCCTGGTGGAAGGCAACCGGGGATTATATGACGGTATCGATACCGATGGCGCCACCTCGACGGCGGAGCTGGCCAAACTGCTGAACCTGCCGGTCCTGCTCGTGCTGGACTGTACCAAAAGTACCCGGACCATGGCGGCGCTGGTGATGGGGTGTCAGCAGTTTGATCCGGAAATCAGAATTATCGGTGTGATCCTCAATCAGGTGGCGGGAAAGCGGCACCTGGGAAAAGTGAGGGCCAATATTGAACAGTTTTGCAACATTCCGGTTTTCGGGGCGATTCCAAAACTTCACTCGGACGATTTTCCGGAACGTCATATGGGACTGGTGACATCAGCGGAACATCGTTCTTCTGTTCAGGCACTGGATGCTGTTTGTGAAATGGCTATTGAGCATGTGGATCTGGACCGTCTGCATGGTGCCGTGGTGAAGGACTGTCAAACTGCCGGCATCATAAACGCAAAGGATGCCGCCGTTTCACAACCCATCACGCCATTCGTGCCTGTCTCACACAGCGGTCACAAGGTGACGGTCGGTGTGATCAAAGACTCCGCCTTCCAGTTTTACTATCCGGACAATCTGGAAGCCCTGGAAAATCTGGGGGCACAAATCGAGTTCATCAGTCCGTTGAAACACGAACGCCTGCCCCGGGTGGATGCGTTGTATATGGGCGGCGGGTTTCCTGAAACCCATGCCCCCCAGCTGACGGAAAATCGATCGTTCAGGGATCATTTGAAACAGCTGGCCTGTGAAGGACTGCCCATTTATGCAGAATGCGGCGGATTGATTTTTCTGGGTGAAAGCATCTGTCTCGGAGGCCGGGAATATGCGATGTCAGGTATTTTTCCCATCTGGTTCGGCCTGTCCCTGAAACCTCAGGGCCACGGATATACCCGGGTGAAAGTAGTGAACAAAAATCCTTTTTTTTCTGTTGGGGAAGTGCTCAAAGGCCATGAATTCCGGTATTCAAAAATTTTGAAGATCGAATACCAGGAACCGGATATGGCGTTTGCTATGGAACGGGGAAAAGGGATTCTGGACAAAAAAGATGGCTTCCATAAATTGAATACATTTGGCACCTATACCCATATTCATGCGTTGGGATCGGTGTCCTGGGCCCCTTCCCTGGTGACGCTGGCCAGGACTTACAAAGCGAGGTGACACATCCATGAAGGTGATTGCGTCCATATCTGAAATGACCCATTTTTCAGAAGCATTACGGAAAAAAGATCAGTCTATTGCCTTTGTACCCACCATGGGATTTCTGCATGACGGGCATCTGGCCCTGATGACAAAAGCCAAAGAATGCGCTGATCATCTGGTGGTATCGATTTTTGTGAATCCGGCCCAGTTCGGACCGAATGAAGATTTTTCCACATACCCCAGGGCATTGGCGCAGGATCTGGAGAAATGCCGGGAAATCGGCACAGCTGCCGTGTTTACGCCAACCGACGACCAGATGTACCCCCCGGGGTTTGAAAGCTATGTGACGCTGGAAAATCTGCCGTTTCATCTGTGCGGTCTTTCCCGTCCCGGTTTCTTCAAGGGCGTGGCAACGGTGGTGACCAAGCTGTTCAACATTGTCCGGCCTCATGTTGCCGTGTTCGGGGAAAAAGATTTTCAGCAGCTGACCGTAATTCGGCGGCTGGTGAAGGATCTGAATCTGGATATCGATATTGTGGGCGTGCCGATTGTCCGGGAACCCGATGGACTGGCCATGAGTTCGCGAAACAAGTATCTGAGCGAAACTCAGCGTCCCCATGCGCTGCTGCTCTCCCGCTGCCTGGCGGCGGCTGAAAAAGCGGTCAAACAGGGACAGAAGGACGCCGGAAAAATTCTGGCAAAGGCAACCGATATTCTGGCGGCAGGGCCCAAAGACATGCGCGTGGATTATCTGTCTCTGTGTGACCCCGATACCCTGGAAGATGTGGCGGTGATTCAGGGGAGAACCCTCATGGCCATGGCGGTATGGCTGGGAAAAACCCGGTTGATCGACAACCGGTTGCTGGTCCCTTAGGCGGATCACCCATCGGTAAATTTTGGGCACAAAAAAGGCGGCCTTTCAACGGAAATGCCGCCTTTTTTGTGTTTTGAGTGGATTCGTTTTTTAGTCCGCCTGATGATCAGGCTTTTTCATGGCAATCATTGCAGGAGGTCGGTGCCGGTCCTTTGCGGCCTTTGGGATCGCCGGCATCGATGTTAACCTGTTTGTGACATTCCCGGCAGTTGCCGTGCATGGCGTTTTCGTGAACCATGATGTCGTTTCGGTTGTCTTTGTCTTTTTCAAAGATGTTGTGGCATTCATGACAGGGATGAACATCATCTCCCATTTTGAGGTCAGCCAGGGGTGTTCCGGTTTCGTCATGATGACAATCACCGCATGAAATATTGTAATCTTCGATGTGTTTCTTATGGGTAAATGTCACCGGTTTGAACTGAGGCGGCCCTTTTTTGCGGGTCGCATCATCATATCCGGGGGTTGTAATTGCAAAGGTGTCTTCCACTTCGGTACCGGCCTGAAGCGCAGTCGCGGCAAAAATTGCAGCCATACCGGCTGCCAGTAAAAGCAAGATCAATTTTCTTTTCATAAAAAGCCTTTCTCCTTTGGGTTTCAATTTATTGTTTCCGGTGCTGTCCAAAGCATCGGTGAGTTTTTATGTCGCCATAATTTTTGACATAAGCCTCCGGCAAAGTCAATAAGAAATCCGGTCATCGGTCATGCCCATGTAGTTCAACCGTCAGACGGAGTCTCATTTTCTTCATCGGTGTCATCTGTGTCATCCGGGGTTCCGATGGGCTTTCTTCCGAAAATCCGGGCACCGATAATACTGATTTCATACAGAACCATCAACGGCAGGGCCATCATGATCTGAGTGATGACGTCCGGCGGCGTGATCAGGGCCGCACACACAAAAAACAGCAGCAGGGCATATTTCCGGTTTTTTTTCAGAAACGGGACGGTTACCAGCCCCATGCGTGCCATAAACGTAATGACCAGGGGCAGTTCGAATACGAACCCGAAGGCCAGCAGCATCTTGGATGCAAAAGACAGATATTCCTTCATGGAAGGCATGGCCTGGATGGTGTCAGTGGCAAATCCCAGAAAAAACTGAAATCCATAGGGAAATACGATGAAATATCCGAATGAGGCCCCGATGACGAAAAAAAAGAGGGACAGGATCACCACCGGGAGCAGATATCTCTTTTCCGTCCGGTAAAGTCCGGGAGAAACAAACATCCAGAACTGATAGAACAATACCGGTGTCGCCAAAATGATTCCCGCCAGCAGCGACACTTTCAGGTAGGTGAAAAATGCTTCAGGCAGGCCGGTGAAAATCATTTTTGCGTTGCCGCTTTCTTTCATGGCCGTCACCAGCGGTGCCGTGAGAATCTGGAACAGTTTCTCCTTGAATGCATACGAAACAGCAAATCCGACACCCACAGCGATAAAGGATCGGACCAGCCGGTCTCTCAACTCCCCAAGATGTTCAGTAAACGGACTTTTGGCATCGGTTTCCATGGAGGTCATCCGTTTTTTGAGTCTTCTTTGTCAGTCGCTGATCCGGCAGTCGTGTTTTCAGATGAAGAGGGGGCGGTGTCGTCTGAACCCGTATCCTTGTTTTTGGATTCTTCGGCAGCCTCTTTTTCGGCGGATTCTTTTTGATGGTTTTTTTTCTTGGAGTCTTTGATCACATCCTTCAGGTCCGTGGTGGTCGATTTGACATCCTGAAGGGTGGTGTCCATATCGATACTGCGTTTGAGATCCTGGGCCGATCGCTTGAATTCTCCCATGGCCCGGCCCAGGGTTTTTGCCAGGTCAGGCAGTTTCTGAGGCCCGATAACGATCAGGGCGATGGCCAGAATCAACAGGATTTCAGGCATTCCAAGGCCAAACATGTCTTCCCTCTCCTTCCCTTAAGGTGTCATTTCAACGGTAACCGGTTTTACACCGAATGCCGGGACCGTGTCAACCTGAACCCGGATTGCGTTTTTTATTGTATTTCCCGGGCGGTCTGGAGCGTCGTCTCCGTCTGGATTTGGCTTTGGCAGGAACGGCAGTGCCTTCCTTTGCCGGAGCCGGTTTCGGAAGCGGTTTTTCCAGAACTTCGGAAGGGTATTCACACTGGAGTCTGTGGCCCAGCACCGCCTCGATCTGAGGAATCTGAAACGAACTCATTTCATCGGCAAAAGAGATGGAGGTGCCGGTGGCACCGGCCCGTCCGGTTCTGCCGATCCGGTGGATATAATGCTCGGGTTCAAACGGCATGTCATAGTTGACCACATGGCTGATGTTTTCCACATGAAGCCCCCGGGCCGCCACATCCGTGGCCACCAGAATCCGGATGGTTCCTTTTTTGAACTGCTCCAGAACCTTGAACCGGTTGTTCTGAGGCACGTCTCCGGACAGTACTTTGCATCGTTGGCCGTACCGGCCGAGTTTGTTGCTCAGAAACAGTGCGGTATCCTTCCGGTTGACAAAGATCAGGACCCGCTGAATGTTTTCCGAGGCCAGCAGATTATAGACATGCTGAAATTTTTTGTCTTCCGTGGTCAGGTAGACAATCTGACGGATGCTGTCCGCAGCGGGCTGTTCTGGATCGATCTCGATCTGAACCCGGTTTTCTGTGGTCCATGAATCCGCCAGCCGCAGCACTTCATCGGTCAGGGTGGCGGAAAAGAAAAGGGTCTGGCGTTTGTTTTTATGCGGGGTCATGTAAACCAGACGTCTGACATCCGGAATGAATCCCATGTCCAGCATTCGGTCCGCTTCGTCGATCACAACGATCTCCACTCTGGAAAGGTCGATGATTTTCTGCCGGATAAAATCCAGAAGTCGGCCCGGGGTGGCGGCAATGACATCCACCGGGCGGTCCTGAAGCATTTGCTGCTGACGGGCGTAGCCCGTTCCTCCGAAGACGGAAATAATCGTGAATCTTGAATATCTGGCCAGTCCCTGGAAATCTTTTTCGATCTGATGAACCAGTTCCCGGGTGGGTGCCAGAATCAAGGCCCTGGGAACCCCGGGTGTGTTTTTGACAGGCTTCCGGGTAAACGCATTGATCAGGGTGATAATAAATGCAGCGGTTTTACCGGTCCCGGTCTGGGCCTTGGCTGTGGCATCCTTGCCTGCCAGGGTATGGGGCAGCAGGTCCGCCTGAATATCGGTGCAGTATTCAAAACCCAGGTCTGCTATGGCGTGCATCAGCGGTTCCGGCAGGTCCAGATCATGAAATCGGGTGTTTCCTTCCCTGGGGGGCACGTGAAATTGATCCGGCGACCACGATGCCGTTGAAGCCGGTTTTTTGGGGGCTGGAGCGATCTTGCCGGTGCGGTTTTCCGGTAGGACAGATGGCTTGTTTCCAGACGGTTCGGTCCTGGGAACAGGCGAATCCGGCTGCCGGGGGTGCGGTTTTTGCTTCGGCATGTTCCGGTGGTCCGGTGACGGGGCGGGGACTGATGGTTTTTTGAACAGTCGCTGGAGAAAATCGATAAATGGTTTCAATAGTGGGCCCTGTGTTGAGGGTTAAATAAGACGGTCCTGCGTGTGATTAACCGAAAAACCGGCAGCGGTTCATTCAGAAAGGTCATCCACCTGCCACCAGGGGCAGCAGGTGGATGACCGCGTTGTCCGGAATCCGGGTGTCATCGAACCGGGGACTGGATATCAGCTTGCCGTTAAGACGGACCACCGAGCAGAACCGGACATCGGGCATCTGCTTCAGCAGATCCGAAATGGTCATGTCCGGTTCCCATTCAACCGGCTGGTCATTCACCTGGATCACGGCGGTTCCTGGATCCTACTGAACCCCGTTTGCCGCCAGTACTTCCAGCACTTCCGGAAAATCGATGCCCAGGCGCTGGACGGTTTCCTTGGTGGGAATCCCGTTTTCCGTCCATCCCCGGCGGTCATAGACGGCATCCTTGAGCTGTTCGTACTGGGCTTCGCGTTCTTTTCTCAGAGCGGCCACCTTTGCAGCGGTATCCATGTCCGAGATGTCCATGCCGTAAGTATCGGTCAACTGTTTGTCATACCGTTCCCGCCGGCTTTCATATTCCTCCAAGGTCACCGGCCCCATGGCCCGGTAGGGAAGGGTGTCGTGTTCCCTGGTACCGGTGCCCATTTTCAGGTTGAAAACGCGCTGAAAATTGTATACCGCCTCGCTCATGGCGATCAGATCATCAGGCGCGGTTTTTTTGCCGGTGATGGCGGAAAAGAAATCCGCGTACCATTGCACATGTTTCATCACTTTGGCCGGTTCTTTGGTGTCTTTGTTGTCTTCAGGCACGATGTCGTTCCAGGGCAGCTTGCACAGGCCGCACAGAGAAAACCAGGTTCTGAACATCGGAAACCAGTGCAGGGCTTCGGCCTTGTTTTCAAAGGTGGGCATGAAATTGTGGACCATGTCCAGAAAGATCAGCCAGGCTTCATCGTGCTGGGGGCCTTTGAGTGCCAGACCGTATCCGCCCTGCTGGGCCAGGCTTTCCTTGGTGATGTATTCGGAAAATTCCAGACCTTTGGATTCCATGCCGATGTCCTGCATGAACCCGGGGTCGGCATGGAACTTGTCGGCAAATATCTGTTTCATCTGACGGATGCCTTTGCCCACAATGGCACCGAACCCTTCACCTCTGGCCATCTGATGGATCAGTTCCAGGGTGCCGAAGCGGTTGCCAAAATTCAGTTCAAGACCGCCGGTGTGTTCCGGGGTGATCAGGCCGTTTTCAAAACATTCCATGACAAAGCCGATGGATGTGCCCACGGAAATGGTGTCCAGTCCATAGGCGTCACAGTAGAAGTTGATCTCCAGAATGGTGTGGGCATCGAAAATGCCCAGGTTGGAGCCGCAGCCGGCCACGGTTTCATATTCCGGACCGTCCACGAACACGCGCTTGCCTTTGAAGGGACCGGTGAACGGGGAGAAATCCTTGACGCCATGGGAGCAGGCCACGGCACACCCCCGCCAGCACCCGTCAAACCCTTTGTCAAAGATGTGTTCATACACATCTTCTCCGATGACGGCCGCTTCCGGATGGGAACCGAATTTGAAGTTGTGGGTGGGCAGGCAGTCATGGTCGTTCATGATGGGGACCAGATGGGTGGTGCCCACCAGCGCCATGCGGTTCTGCTTGCCGTCCAGTTCATGAATCTCTTTGGCATGGGCTTTGGTAACGGTTTTCAGGGCGTCCGGATCCGCCGGCTGATTGCTTTTCATGGAAATGGCCCCGTACCGGGCCACGACAGCCTTGATTCGCTTGTCCGCCAGCACGGTGCCGGTTCCACCCCGGCCGGCCTGTTTGTACCGGACTCTTTTGCGGCCGGAGTCATACCAGGAGAAATTCAGACATCCGAAATAGGTGTTTTCAGCACCGGGGCCTGAGGTCACCACGGAGACGTTCACCGGTTTTTCTTCGTCAAAATACCGGGTCAGTGCATCGGACAGGTCATAGGCAGTGTCGGGCAGATTTGATGCGCTGAAAATTTTGATCTGGTTTTCGATGCCGTCGATAAGGATCACGACATCCCGATCCGCCTTGCCGGTCAAAGTGATCACGTCAAATCCGGAAAATTTCTTGTAAGGACCGAAATAACCGCCCACATTGGAATCAATGGGGGCCCCTGTCAGAGGGGATATGGTGGTGACGATGCTTTTTCCGCCGCCGGGATACCCGGGGGTGCCTCCCAGGGGACCGGCCGATATGCACAGGGCATTTTCCGGATCATTCCACTTTGTGCTGCCTTTGACGGCCTGCCACATGAACCACAGATCATATCCTTTGCCGCCGATGAATTTGTCTTTCACATCCGCATCTATAGGGTCGATGCGGATGTCATTGCCGGTGACATCGATGTGAAGGGACCGGTCGGTATACCCTTTTGCCACCTCAGCCCGTTCATAGGGAACGGTTTTGATTTCTTTCAGTTGTACGGGACCCATTTTCAAACTCCTTGGACTTAAATAATTGTAACCGATCTGACAAGACCTGGCAGGGGCAAATTCCGACGGTGAGCATCAGACCTGTCCCCTTTCAGTCATTCAACAAAATTGCTAAAATATATATATAGTTATCATACCGTAAAAAGACATTCAAGCACATAACGCATGTCACGCGGCCGATGAGGGCCCGGCCCTGGACCGGGCACCCCTAACCCGGCAAAAAAACTTGATTTTTATCTGATTGCCTGATAACAGGTTTAAAAAAACCATGATATGAAAGGGTATGTGAATGCTAATATTGGCCAATTTGTTTGAAGCGGTGGCCGTGGTGCTGGATTTCGGATTGACGATCTATATGTGGATCATCATTGCCGGTGCGGTGTTGTCCTGGGTGAACCCGGATCCTTACAACCCCATCGTCCGATTTATCAATACCGCAACAGAGCCTGTGCTGTATCAGATCAGAAAACGGCTGCCGGTTGTTTTCGGCGGTATCGACATCTCACCGATTATTGTACTGATGGCTATCATCTTTCTTCAGACCTTTGTGGTGAATACGCTTCGTGGGCTGGCGCATTCCATGATGATGTAAAGATCTAATTTCAGATGGAAAGGATTGGGTATGGGTATCACGGCAATGGTGGTCAGGCAGAAGGCGTTTAAAACCCGTTTCAGGGGATTCGATGTTCAGGAAGTGGATGGATTTCTCGAAGAGGTGGCAGCCCATCTGGAGGCCATGGACCGGAGCGTTGAAAAACTGGCGGAAGAAAAAAGACGACTGGATCTGGAGAATCAGGGATACCGGAAACGGGAAGACGCCATGAAAAACGCCATGATCCAATCCCAGAACGTTGTGGAACAGATGAAGGACAATGCCAAGAAATCGGCCCAGGTCATCATCGCCAACGCACAGGTGGAAGCGGAAAAAATGTTGAACCGGGCACACAAGCGGCTTTCCCAGCTTCACAGCGATATCATGGAGTTGAAACGGCAGCGGATCCAGCTGGAAATGCAGATCGGCGCGGTCATCGAATCCCATGCCAAAATGCTGGAAATGAGCACAAAGGAAAACAAGGCCGCGGACGAGACGGACGCCACACTTAAATTTATCAACCGTGCGTGATTTTTTGCCGGGATTGAAGCCAGGATCATCAAAAAAGGGACCGGGATGGCTCAAATAGATGCGTTTTTCAAACTGATGCGCGATCAGGGCGCGTCCGACCTGCATCTGTCATCCGGAGAGCAGCCGGCCCTGCGGCTCAATGGAGATATCGAACGGATCAAGTATGAGCGCCTGACATCGGACAAACTCCGGGCCATGCTCTATGAGATTACTCCCCGGGAAAAAATCAGGGAATTTGAACAGACCGGAGATGTGGATTTCGGGTATGAAGTTTCCGGGATGGGCCGTTACCGGGCCAATTATTTCATGCAGAAAAATGGGATTTCCGCGGTATTCCGTGAAATACCCGCCCATATTCCCAATGCGGAGCAGCTGGGTCTTCCTTCCGTGATTTCCAGACTGGCGGATCTTCCCAGGGGACTGGTGCTGGTCACAGGCCCCACCGGGTCCGGTAAATCCACCACTCTGGCCGCGATTATCGATCAGGCCAACCGAACCAGAAAAGATCATATCATTACGGTGGAAGATCCGATCGAATTTGTTCATAAAAGCCGGAACTGCATCGTCAACCACCGGGAAGTAGGCACGCATACCAGAACCTTTTCCACGGCCTTGAGGGGTGCGCTGCGTGAGGACCCGGACATCATCCTGGTGGGAGAGCTGCGGGACCTGGAAACCATTTCCCTGGCGATAGAAGCGGCCTCCACCGGCCATCTGGTCTTCGGGACCCTGCATACCGCCAGTGCCGCCAAAACCGTCGACCGTGTCATTGAAGTGTTCCCTTTTTCAGAACAGGCCCAGATCCGCGCCACGCTGTCCGACGGGCTCCGGGCCGTGGTCGCCCAGGTCCTGTTCAAACGGGTCGATAAAAAAGGGCGATGTGCGGCCCTGGAGATCCTTGTGGCGACCCCGGCGGTGAGAAACCTGATCCGGGAGTCCAAAACCCACCAGATTCCTTCCATGATTCAGACGGGCAAACAGTACGGCATGCAGCTGCTGGACGATGCCATCATGGGACTTTACAAAAAAGGCTGGATCAGTGCGGATGAAGCTTACACCAAGGCCAACAACAAAGGTATTTTCCGGTCTTTTCTCAAAAAACCGCCCACGGATTTTACAGAAACCTGATCGGCAACGGCAAAGGAATCGTCATGAAAAATCAGCAGGGTGATCAGTTTCAGACGGAAATCATTTCTCTGATGGAGAACCAGATCCGTATCCGACGGGCAGACACGGTCAGATATTTTTTATGACGCACGGATGGTATGACCCTGCCGGATTCCGGGAACGGCTGAAAAGGGCGGCGTCTTTTCTGAATATCGGGGTGTTGATTCTGTCGGCGGTGCTGATATTTTCCGAGTTTCGGTTTGACTGGGGGGAACGGCTTATCGGCGGATTTCTGGCATCCAGCAATCATATCCGGCCAGAAAAAGGGGCTGTCTGGGAACTGGGTAGAGATACCATGACCGCCCATGAAACCGTCAGCCGGCTGATTGATCGGAAGAGCGACACCAAAGCCTTCGCTGACCGGACCGATTCTTTTTCCGGCATTGCCCGGCGCCTGTTGCCGGGGGAATGGGTGACACTGGACAAGGCCCATTTCAAAGACCTGTATCGAACCCTGCCTTTGACCCATGCCAGGCAGATTCTGGATCCGGCCCGTCTCATCTGGCTGCTCAACGGTGATGTCACGGACCGGATTTTCTGTGAAGGCATCAAAAACGGCATGAAAATCTACTTTATCGATACCGGAAACCGGGTGATTCACCAGATTGAAATGACCCAGGACACCTTGACCGCCATTGCGGAAAAACACTATCTGGAAACGGGAACGCTGGAAACATTTGAAGAGTTTTCCGGCCGGATATATCCGGTGGACCGCTTTTTTGGTGCCGTATTCAAACTGCCTGCCGAAATGATTCCGGATCTGTTGCCGGATACAGACCTGATTCTGGACCAGGAGGGGATTATCTCCCGGGTGGGGATCTGGAACGAGGCGGAAAATGGCTTCATCCGGCTGGGATTTGAATTCCGTCACCAGGATCAGGTCCGGGTGCTGTTCGTCAACGCCAGGGAATGGGCCGTATGGCAGCTGGGTCTGGTTCTTAAGGGGGCTCATTCATGAAGGGATGGGACAGGATTTGGGCGGTTTTGAGAGGCCTTTTCTTTGCCGGACTTATTCTGGTTTCCACGGGGATTTTTGCCGTCACCCTTCTGGTACTGCATACGGCGTCCAACCTGCCGAAACTGCCGCAGGATCTGAGCCGGATCATAGAAACGCCCCAGAGCCGGGTGTACAATGCCTCCGGCCAGGTGGTGATGCATCTTGGAGAGCGGGAAAACGTTCCCTTGTCCCGGGTGTCGCCTGATTTCATCCATGCCATTGTGGCCACCGAAGACCATCTTTTTTTCCAGCACCACGGCATCAACAAACTGCGGACATTGAAAGCCCTCCATGTCACGCTGTTCGAACCCGGCCGGGTGGAAGGTGCGTCCACCATCACCCAGCAGCTGGCCAAAAACCTGTTTTTTTCCTTTGAACAGTCTTTTTCCAGAAAATTCAAGGAACTGCTGGTATCCTTTCAGATTGAAGCCACCCATTCCAAGGCGGAGATTCTGGAAGTCTATATCAATCAGATCCATTTCGGGGCGGGGGCGCAGGGGGTTGAAAAAGCGGCGGACACGTTTTTCGGAAAATCGGCCCGTGATTTGACCCTGTCTGAGGCGGCCCTCCTGGCGGGACTCCCCAAATCCCCGTCCGCCTACAACCCGTTCTTTCATATGGACCGGGCCTTGAAACGCCGGGAAGTGGTGCTTCAGCGAATGAAGGAAACCGGATATATCTCTTCGGATCAGGCGGCATCGGCAGTTTCAGACATCCCTGTTCTGAACCGGGAGAAACGGGACGCCCGAAGCGGAAGCTATTTTCTGGATGCCCTGATCAAGTCGCTCATCGATGCCTATGGCGAAAACGTGGTGTACAGAGGCGGCATCCGCGTCTATGCCACCCTGGATTCCCGGCTCCAGGAACTGGCAAAGACGTCGTTGCGGCAGGGACTTGAACGGCTGGATCAGGAGATGGGCGGTTTTGGTGAAAATGCTTCCCGGCCCCAGGGGGCTTTGGTGGCCATTGAACCGTCCACCGGGGCGGTGCGTGCCATGGTGGGAGGACGCGATTACTTTGAAAGTGAGTTCAACCGTGCCACGAATGCCCGGCGGCAAGCCGGCAGCGGATTCAAACCCTTTGTCTATTACACGGCATTTGACACTCAAGGGCTGCATCCGGGCACCCTGATGACCGACCGGCCGGTAACCATCCCGGTATCCGGTGCCCCGGACTGGGAGCCGAAAAATTTTGAACGCGGGTTCCAGGGAAACATGGTGTTGAAAACCGCCATGACCCGGTCGGTAAATACCATCGCCGCCCAGCTGGTTCAACTGACCGGACCCGATGCCGTGATTGACACCGCCAGAAAATGCGGGATCACCAGTCCGTTACAGGATGTGTTTTCCATTGCACTGGGGACGGCCGGGGTCACGCCTCTGGAAATGGCTGCCGCGTTTTCCGTATTCGCCGATCTGGGAAAACGCCATGAGCCGTTTCTGTTCTGGCGGGTGGAGGATGCCTATGGCCGCGTCCTGTTCGAACAAATTGTTCAGGACCACCCGGTTTTGGATCCGGGAACGGCCTATCAGGTGGTGGACATGATGAAGGCGGTGGTGGACACCGGTTCCGGCCGGCGGGTCCGGGAGCACGGGTTCACCCGGCCCTGTGCCGGAAAGACCGGCACCTCCAACAATTTTATGGATGCCTGGTTTACCGGGTTCACGCCGGCATTGTGTACCTCGGTATGGATCGGGTTTGACCGGCAGGCCCGTCTGGCTGACAAGCACGGGGTCGGAATTACCGGAGGCCGGGGAGCGGCACCGATCTGGGCCCGGTTCATGCGTCAGGCAACCGCGGATGAACCGGAAAGAAATTTTCCGGTGCCTGAAGAGATCCGGTTTGAGAGCATCGATCCGGATACCGGATGCCGGCTCAATGCCCAAAATTCCCGTTCCGGAATCGTTGTGGCGGTCAAAAGAGGTCAGAAACTCTGCGGAGAAGCGGTTCAGTGATCCGGATAATGAGAAATATCAGTGTCCGTCTCTGGCTGACCCTTCTGGTTTCAGTCCCGGCCGGTTTCTATTTTCTGCCCTGGTTCAGCGGGTTCCGGACCGGTCCGGGCATGATGGGTTTTTTTTTCTGCCTGTCGGTGGCCTGTTACGTGGGCATCAGTATTCTGATGCATTTGACCGGGAAATGGATGATTCAGACACGGATCCATGAGGCTCAGGCATGGGAACAGGCCGGAATACCCACCCGGGCTGAAAAAAAATATCTCCAGGCGGTCCGGATCTATGATTCTTTTTTACTGTCTCCGGTTCGATCCACACCACTGATATTGATGATCACCCGGTCACTGGCCCGGTTTGCACTGACATTTGACCGGAAAAGCCGCCCTTTCAACCAGGCGGTCCGGGTGTGTCTGGCATCCGACCCCCATGATGACGCGTTGGCGGCGTTGTGGCTCAGGCAGCTTGACAGAGACAAAAGCGTGACCACACAGGACCAGGCCCTGCTGACCCGCCTGGCCCATACCCATCATGGTAATCCAGGAATGCTGCCGCTGCTGGCACGCATTTTTCTGGATACCGGACGGATGGATTTCACCGCCAGGCAGGTCTATGCTCAGGTAATGGACAATCCTGATTTGAAACTTAGGTTTCAGCAGGATATCGACCATCTGACAGGGGGCGACCCAGGAGCCATGGTATCGGTTTCCAGAGAACCGGTTCAAAAGCAGCGGCGGCACCATAAAAAGACCTCTGAACAAAGTGCCGGGACACCGTGGCCGGTCCCCGGGATGTCGGAAACGATCCGGCGCGCCGTGTTGGATTTCCGGCAGATCATTGCCGCGGCACGCCGGTCGGCAGCTCTTTTCATGGGCCGGGTCCAAACCGGCTTCCCCGGACAGATCCGTTGGCGGTTTTATCTGAAAGCCGTCATCATGGGGGTGGTATGCATCGGTGCGGCGGCGTTCATCTATCATACTGTTTTTTATCTCACCCCCCCTGAGCCGGTGGCGCAAACCGAAACCATCATCGAAGAGAGCGTATTGAAGCCCTTCACCATTCAGGTGGCTGCGTATTTGACCGACACCCATGCCAGACATTATGTGAGACAGTTGACGCAGCAGGGCGTGGACGCCCGGATAAAAAAAACCACCGGTGGAGGGAAAACCTGGTATCTGATCCACGTGTCGGAGTTTGAAGACCGGCAGTCGGCGGCTGCCTACGGCAATCAGTTGAAATCTGAAAATATCATTGAAGAATTTTTTGTCAGCAACAAGGAATGAAAGGAGTGTCATCATGATCATTGTTTCCAACGTCACCTATCCCCCTGAAAGCACAAAGGAAATCGCCAAACGGTATTTGACCGCCCCCCCTCTGCCGGGTTTTATCACCAAAAAAGGCCCTTACATCTCCGCCAGCAGGCGGACCGGCATGCACTCTCTGACCTATTATGAACTGGATAACAGTCGCCTGGCCGAAGGATTGCAGGCCATCGGCGAAAGCCTGGCCATCTATTTCGGTGTGCCGGGATACCAGTATGAGATCAAGCCCTATTTTGAACTCGAGGAGGGGTTGAGTATCCTGGGCCTTTAGACGGGCCGGCATGTGGTCAAAAAAACGGCTCAGACAAACAGATGGAGATTGGGAACCGACAGGGTTTCCGGGCAGGGGATGAACAGTCGATCAACAGCGTGTTCCATTTCGTCCATGGTTTTGGCCTGGTTCAGTTGTTTGAGCAGAAACAGGGAAAATTTGAAATTGGCGCAGAAATAAGGTGCGAATTTTTTGAACAGCTTCAGGTTGAAGGGCCATGGATAGTGACAGCCGAGCAGTTCGAGCATGCGCCGGGCCGTGGAGTGATAGATGGTTTTGTCGAATTTTTTTTCCAGGCTCCACTGGGCGAAGATCCACGGCCGTGCCACTGCCATGCGGCCCAATGAAAGGCCCTGACATCCGGTTTGGGTCAGCATCCGGATGCCGTTTTCTCTGGTGAAAAGATTGCCGTTGCCGAACACCGGGATAGTCACGGCGTTTTGAACCTGTGTGATGAAATCCCATTTCGGGGGCCGGTTGCGGCGGTCCGGGGCCACCCGGGGGTGAAAGGTCAGGGCATCGGCTCCGGCATCTTCAAACCGCTTTGCCATGTCTGCGGCAAACCACGGATCATCGGACCACCCGGTCCGGAATTTGACTGACACCGGAATGTCCACCGCCTGTCTGACGGCCGCCACAATCCGGACCGCCTGGTCCGGGGTTTTCAACAGCGCGGCCCCGCAGCCTTTTTTACAGATGGCCGCCACAGAGCACCCGAAATTCAGGTCCACCCCGAAAAAGCCTTCCTGTTCGATACGCTGAGCAGCCCGGGCCATCACATCCGGATCCGCGCCAAAAATCTGACATACCGTGTAGGGCAGTTCCCGGCTGCGCCAGCGAAACACCATCGAGATGGCCGGGTTTTCATGGGGAACCGCCTTTGCCGAGCACATACCGGTGAACAGCAGTCCGCATCCCCCCAGTTCCGCCAGAAGTTCCCGGAAAGCCACATGCCCGAGTCCCGCCATGGGAGCCAGGACCATGCGGCCGTCAATGGTCTTGTTGCCGATGGTCAGCGGCGTGGTCAGGTATCGGGCCAGATCTGATGGGGTCATCATGTGTCAAATTCCATGGTTCCGGGTGGATGAAGTCGAGTTCATTCGGTTTCAGAGAATAATGTTTACCCATATGAATGTCAATTCATACGGCCTGTTGAACACCCTGATTTTAATTAGTATTCTATTATAATGAATTAAGGTTGACTTTCATCGGGTGATCCCACTATAGATAGGGGTTATGAACAATGTGACACCCGAGGGGTGCAAAGGGGGAAAAACAAGATGAAAATACTGAAAATCGATCACTTGGGTATAGCAGTGAACAGTATTGACGGCCGGAAAAATTTCTGGACGGACGGACTGGGCCTTTCTTTTGAGGGCACGGAAACCGTGGCGGAACAGAAGGTGACCACTGCCTTTCTGCCGGTGGGGGAAAGCGAGGTGGAACTGCTGGAATCCACGGCCCCGGATGGACCCATTGCCAAATATATCGAGAAAAAAGGCGAAGGGATTCAACATGTGGCCTTTCAGGTCGAAAATATCGAAGAAGCCCTGGCCGAACTCAAGGAAAAAGGCATTCAGCTGATCGATGAAACCCCCAGAAAAGGGGCGGGCGGCGCAAAGATCGCTTTTCTCCACCCCAAGGCCACGGCCGGGGTGCTGGTGGAATTGTGTGAGCGGTAAAAAAGGGAAAGATCAATCCCTGACATAACCTGTGACAGACAAATTTGGAGGATAACCATGTCTCACCCGTCTGATATCGAAAAATGGGAAGCGCTGGCCGAAAAGGAACTGCGGGGAAAACCGCTGTCGTCTCTGACAAAAAAAACACCGGAAGGGATCGACATCAAACCATTGTACACCGAACTGGACACAAAAGAGCTGGAATGTGCCGGCACTTTGCCCGGGTTCGATCCTTTTGTCCGGGGCCCTAAAGCCACCATGTACGCGGGAAGGCCCTGGACCATCCGTCAATATGCGGGATTTTCCACGGCCAAAGAATCCAACGAGTTCTACCGCAAGAATCTGGCCGCCGGTCAGAAAGGGCTGTCCGTGGCGTTTGACCTGGCCACGCACCGGGGCTATGATTCGGATCACCCCCGCGTAACCGGGGACGTGGGCAAAGCCGGGGTGGCCATCGATTCGGTGGAGGACATGAAGATCCTGTTCGACCAGATCCCCCTGGATCAGATGTCGGTGTCCATGACCATGAACGGGGCCGTGCTGCCCATCCTGGCCGGGTATATAGTGGCGGCCGAGGAACAGGGCGTCAAACATGAGCAGCTCACCGGCACCATCCAGAACGACATTCTCAAGGAATATCTGACCCGCAACACCTATATCTATCCGCCGGAACCCTCCATGCGGATCATTTCCGACATCATCGGGTTCTGTTCGGATCACATGCCCAAATTCAACACCATCAGCATCTCCGGATACCACATCATGGAAGCCGGGGCCGATTCCGTGCTCCAGACCGCCTTCACCCTGGCCGACGGCCTGGAATATGTCAAGGCGGCCCTGGCCACGGGCCTGGATATCGACAAGTTCGCCCCCCGTCTTTCCTTTTTCTTCGGCATCGGCATGAATTTTTTCATGGATATCGCCATGCTCCGGGCCGCCAGGTTTCTGTGGGCCGAGCTGATGTCCCGGTTCAACCCCAAAAATCCCAAATCCAAAATGCTGCGCACCCACTGCCAGACATCAGGCTGGAGCCTGACCCAGCAGGATCCGTATAACAATATCGTCCGCACCACCCTGGAGTGCCTGTCCGCGGTGCTGGGCGGGACCCAGAGCCTGCACACCAACTCTTTTGACGAAGCCGTGGGCCTGCCCACGGAACTGTCGGCCAGAATTTCCCGCAACACCCAGATTCTTGTCCAGGAGGAAACCCATATCTGTGACGTGGTGGATCCTTTGGGCGGATCCTATTATGTGGAAACCCTGACCCAGAACATCATCGATGAGGTCAGAAAGATTTTAAAGGAGATCGAGGACCTGGGCGGCATGGCCAAAGCCATCGAATCCGGCATGCCCAAGATGCGCATCGAAGAGGTGGCGGCAAAGCGCCAGGCCCGCATCGATCAGGGCAAAGACGTGATCGTAGGTGTCAACAAATACCGGGTGGACGATGAAACCCCGATCCCGGTCAGAGAGGTGTCTGAGGAGGTCCGCAACGAGCAGGTGGCCCGGCTGGAACAGACCCGGAAAACCCGGGACAATACGGCAGTGAAAAACGCCCTGGATGAGATCACCCGGGCCTGTGAAACCGGAGGCAACCTGCTGGCCGCCTGCCTGCCTGCGGTCCGGGCCAGGGCCACGGTGGGGGAGATCTCCGATGCCATGGAAAAGGTGTTTACCCGGTTTGTGGCCACCACCCAGTGTATTTCCGGGGTATATGCCCAGAACACGGACCCGGAGATTCTGGCATCGTTGCGCAAGCGCACCGCGGATTTCGAGAAAAAGACCGGCAGACGGCCCCGGATTCTGCTTTCCAAGATGGGACAGGACGGCCATGACCGGGGGGTGAAGGTGATTGCTACGGCTTACGCGGACTTCGGATTTGACGTGGATTTGGGCCCCATGTTCCAGACCCCGGAGGAAGCCGCCAAAATGGCCGTGGAAAACGATGTCCATGTGGTGGGCGTGTCCAGCCTGGCCGCCGGACACAAAACCCTGGTGCCCCGGGTGATCGAGGAACTCAAAAAACACGACGCCGAAGATATTCAGGTGGTGGTGGGAGGCATCATCCCGCCCGGGGATTATGAGTTTCTGAAAACCGCCGGCGCCGCCGGTATTTTCGGACCCGGCACCGTGGTGACCGATTCCGCCAATCAGATCCTGAACACCTTAGGGGCGTAACCCATGCCGGATATGGATCTGGAAAAACTGATCCAGGGAATCAAGGACAGAAATCGGCGCATGATCGCCAAAACCATGACCCTGATCGAAAGCCGGGTGACGGTCCATCAGGAGCTGGCGGCAAAGATCATGGAGCAGATCCTGCCCATGACCGGCAACAGTATTCGTTTAGGGGTCACCGGTGTGCCCGGGGTGGGCAAAAGCACGTTCATCGAAAATCTGGGGGTTTACCTGGCCGATGCCGGCCACCAGGTGGCGGTGCTGGCCGTAGACCCGTCCAGCAGACGCAGCGGTGGATCGATTCTGGGGGACAAGACCCGTATGGAGCAGTTGTCCTCCCATGCCAACGCCTTTATCCGGCCGTCGCCGGCCGGAGACACCCTGGGCGGGGTGGCCGCCAAAACCCGGGAGATCATGCTGGTGTGCGAAGCTGCGGGGTTTGACGTGATCCTGGTGGAAACCGTGGGGGTCGGTCAGTCGGAAACCGCTGTGGCCGCCATGGTGGATTTTTTTCTGGTGCTCATGATCGCCGGGGCCGGAGATGAGTTGCAGGGCATCAAAAAAGGCGTCCTGGAGCTGGCGGACGGCATTGCCATCAACAAGGCGGACGGCGATAACCAGGATCGGGTGGCCCGGGCCAAAAAAGACCTGGAAAACGCCATGCACCTGATTATGCCGGCATCCGCCACCTGGCAGACCCCGGTGATGACCTGTTCGTCCGTGACCGAAAACGGCACGGTACCGGTATGGGAAACGGTCCTGAAACACAGAAATATTTTCAAGGCGTCAGGAGAATTTGACCAGCGCCGCAAAAACCAGGCCCTGGAGTGGATGTGGACCTTGGTGGAAGACGGGTTGAGACAGATGTTCAAAGACAACCGGAAAATCAACGCGCAGATTCCCGTGGTGTCCGGTCAGGTGGTCAAAGGAGAGATCTCTCCGACCGCGGCGGCCCGGACACTGCTGTCGTATTTATAATTGGGGATCACCTGTGCGGGGTCAGGCCTGACCCCGCACAGGTGATCCCGTTCAAAAAAGGAAATGGTAGATGAAGATACACGAATATCAGGCAAAACAGTTGTTTGCGCAGTACCAGGTGCCGGTGCCGGACGGGCGGCCCGCCTTTACGGTGGCGGAAGCCGTGGCCGGGGCCGAAGAACTGGGCGGATATCCCGTGGTGGTAAAGGCCCAGATTCATGCCGGGGGCCGGGGAAAAGGCGGGGGCGTCAAACTGGCCCATTCCGCAGAAGAAGTGGAAGCCCTGGCCAAACAGATGCTGGGCATGACCCTGAAGACCCATCAGACCGGGCCCGAAGGCCGGATCGTGAAAAAACTGTTCATCGAGGCCGGCCAGAAGATTGCTAAAGAGCTTTACTTAAGCCTGCTCATGGACCGGGCCACGGCCACGGTGGTAATCATGGCCAGCCAGGACGGCGGCATGGATATCGAAGAAGTGGCGGCCAAAACTCCGGAGCGGATCATCAAGGTCCATGTGGACCCGCTCATGGGGATTCAGGGATATCAGCTGCGCCAGGTGGGGTTTGATCTGGAACTGCCAAAGGCTTCCATGAAACCGTTTTCTTCTCTGCTGTCCAATCTGTACAAATTTTTTGTGGCCAATGACTGCTCTCTGGTGGAGATCAACCCGCTGATCCTGACCGCCGACGACCAGGTCATGGCCCTGGACGCCAAGGTGGATTTTGATTCCAACGCCCTGTTCCGACACAAGGATCTGCTGGCGTTGCGGGATTTGGATGAGGAAGACCCCATGGAGGTGGAAGCCTCGGCATACAATCTCAACTACATCAACCTGGACGGCAATGTGGGCAATATCGTCAACGGCGCCGGTCTGGCCATGGCCACCATGGATATCATCAAGAACGCCGGGGCCTCTCCTGCTAATTTCATGGATGTGGGGGGCGGGGCGTCTGCCGAGCAGGTGGAAAACGCATTCCGCATCATTCTGGCCGACCCGAAGGTCAAAGCCGTACTCATCAATATTTTCGGCGGGATTCTCAGGTGTGACGTGTTTGCAAAAGGCGTGGTGGAGGCCGCCAAAAAGACCGGCGTCACCGTGCCGGTGGTGGTGCGCATGGAAGGTACCAACGTGGAAGAGGGCCGACAGATACTGGCGGACAGTGGGCTGAACCTGACCAGTGCATCGGATCTGGCCGATGCCGCCAAAAAAATCGCAGCAGCAGTGAACTAAAGGAGAACCGGTTGTGAGTATATTTGTCAACAAAGATACAAAAGTACTGGTGCAGGGCATTACCGGCAATGAAGGCAGTTTCCACACCAGACAGTGCATATCGTACGGGACCCGGATCGTGGCCGGGGTCACCCCGGGCAAAGGCGGGCAAAAAATGGATGAGGTCCCGGTGTTCAATACCGTGGCCGGGGCCGTTCGGGAAACCGGGGCGGAGGCATCACTGATTTTCGTCCCCCCGCCGTTCGGGGCCGATGCCATCATGGAGGCGGCCGATGCCGGGGTGTCGCTGATCGTGGCGATTACCGAGGGCATTCCCATTATGGACATGGTAAAGGTGAAAAATTTTCTAAGCACCAGATCCTGCCGACTCATCGGTCCCAACTGTCCGGGCATCATCACGCCCGAAGAGTGCAAGATCGGGATCATGCCCGGCATTATTCACAAAAAAGGCCATGTGGGCGTGATATCCCGGTCCGGGACCCTGACCTATGAGGTGGTGGACCAGCTCACCAAAAACGGCATGGGCCAGTCCACCTGCATCGGCATCGGCGGAGACCCGGTGAACGGCACCAATTTCATCGATGTGCTGTCTGCGTTCGAAGCCGATCCGGACACCCATGGCATGGTGATGGTGGGAGAGATTGGGGGCAGCGCGGAAGAAGAGGCGGCCGCCTATATCAAGGCCCATGTCACCAAGCCGGTGGTGGGATTCATCGCAGGGCTCACCGCCCCGCCGGGCCGGCGCATGGGACATGCTGGCGCCATCATCTCCGGGTCCAGCGGGACCGGAGAGGCCAAAATCAAGGCGTTCAAGGAAAACGGCATTCATGTGTGTGAAAATCTGGGGCGTATCGGCCAGATCTGCAAAGAGATATTTTAAAGGAGGTTACCATTGGAAAGTTATATCATTGAGGAAAACAAACCAAGAAGCAGCCGGCTGCCGGCCCGGCTGGATCTGGCCCAGAGCGGCACCGGCCTGATCCTGGGGCTGTTCATGTGGGTGCACATGCTTCTGGTGGGCA
>JBFLKI010000284.1:0-8840 GCA_040883135.1 Desulfotignum sp.
CAGGAGGAACATGATGGCATTCAGGGAACTGGTGGAAAACCGTCGGAGCTGCCGGGCGTTTGCAGATACCCCGGTGACCGGAGAACAGATCGAGGGGATTGTGACCGCCGGGCAGTGGGCGCCCAGCCCGTTGAATCAGCAGCCGTTTCAATTCATTGCCGTCACCGATCCGGCGCTCCGGGCCGGGATACAGAAAGCGGGGACGAGGGCGAAACAGGCGGTGGCGGACCAGGGAGGGCCTGGCTGGGCGCAGAAATATCCCATGGGGTTTGTGGGAGACTGCCCACTGATTCTGGTGGTGGTGAGCGATCCGTCCAAGGGCGGGCTGGGGAACTTTTTCAACCAGCCCCACGGGGCGCTTCAGTCAGCATCCGCCTGTATCCAGAACATGATGCTGATGGCATCGGAACTGGGCCTGGGGACCCTGTGGTTTACCTTTTTTGATCCGGATGACGTGAAAGTGCTCCTCAATATTCCAACGGAACTGGAGATTGCCGGGGCGGTGCTGGTGGGAACGCCGGCTGCCGAGGCCAAGGCCCCGCCCAGAAAACCGCCACGGATTCATGACAATCGGTTCTCTTTGCAGGAATAATGGACCCATGAGCGACGACAGACACATCCGACGCAAAGTAGAAATTGCCGTGGCGCCGGTGGAACTCTATAAGATCCTGAAGTTTGAACACCTGGCGGCCAGCGGCGGGGAGGCCAAGTTCCGGATCCAGGACGGCCAGGTGCGGGTGAACGGGCAGACGGAGACCCGGAAACGGAGAAAAATCCGGCCCGGGGATGTGATCGAAACCCCGGAGGCAGTTCTGACCATTGTCAAATCAGATCATTAGAATTTGGGAGTAACAGATATGTTTTTAGTGACCGCAAAACAGATGCAGGAGATGGACCGGTTCACCATCGGGGAATTCGGCATTCCCGGCCGGGTGCTCATGGAAAATGCCGGGCGGGGGGCCGTGGATTTTTTCATGGAACAATTTGATCCCACCCCGGCCACGCGGGTGGCGGTGGTGGCGGGCCGGGGCAACAACGGCGGAGACGGCTGGGTCATGGCCCGGTATCTGATGGAAAAACAGATCCCGGTGACCGTGTATCTGCTGTCCGAACGGGACCGGGTCACCGGGGATGCCCGGGCAAACATGGCACTGGTGGAAAAGCTGCTCCCGCATTCTCCCGGGTGCACCATAAAAGAAATTATTGATGTTCCCGGGCTGGAAAAAGCCAGAATCAGCCTGATCCACCAGGACCTGTTTGTGGACGCCATATTCGGCACCGGCCTGAACTCGGATGTCCGGGGGATTTTCAGGGAAGTGATCACCTGTATCAACCAGACCGGAAAACCGGTGTTTGCCGTGGACATTCCTTCAGGGATCAACGCGGACACCGGGACTGTGTGCGGGGTCAGCATCAAGGCTGCGGCCACCGCCACGTTTGCCTTTGCCAAAATCGGCCATGTCCTGTACCCTGGCAATGAATATTCGGGCCGGCTCCGGGTCATTGATATCGGCATTCCGGCATTCACAGCCCGGGATCAGAATATCCGGTTCCAGGTCCTGGAAAAGAAAGCCATCCGGGATCTGTTTCCGGCACGGCCCTTCAACAGCCACAAGGGCAGTTTCGGTCATCTGCTGATCCTGGCCGGATCTCCGGGAAAAACCGGAGCTGCGGTCCTGTGCGCCAATGCCGCCAAACGGATCGGCACCGGCCTGGTGACCCTGGGGGTGCCCAGGCACATCAATTCCGTGGTGGAGTCCATGGTGGTGGAGCCCATGACCGTGCCGCTGCCGGAAACCGCATCCAGGACCCTGTCTGCAGGGGGTCTGGACGATATTCTGACCCTGGCCGGGACCCGGCAGGCCCTGGCCCTGGGGCCGGGCCTGGGCACGGACCCGGATACCAAAAAACTGGTCACCGCCCTGGTGAAGAAATGCCCCCTTCCCCTGATCATGGATGCAGATGCCGTCAACTGTGTGGCCTGCAATCCGGACGTTCTCACTTCCCGGACATCCCCGGCGGTACTGACCCCCCATCCCGGAGAGATGGCCCGGCTGGCCGGCGTCTCCACATCCGATGTCCAGGGGGACCGGCCCGGTACGGCCCGGACGTTTGCACAGAAATTCAATGTGATCCTGGTCCTCAAAGGGGCCCAGACCCTGATCGCCCTGCCGGACGGCCGCATCTTTCTGTGTCCCTGTGGCAACCCGGGCATGGCCTCCGGCGGCATGGGGGATGTGCTCACCGGCATGATCGCGGGCCTGGCCGCCCAGGGGATGTCTCTGGAAAACGCGGCGGTGGCCGGGGTGTTCATCCACGGCATGTGCGGGGATGTCCTGGCGCAAAAAATCGGCGGATTCGGGTTTCTGGCCGGTGATATGATTCTGGCCATTCCGGAAGTGATTCACAGGCACCTGACATGACGCACCGGATCATCACACAAACCGACCAGGAGACCCGGGACCTGGGATTTCGCATGGGCCAGGCCGTGACCGGCCCTGTGTCCATTGCCCTGACCGGGGATCTGGGGTGCGGCAAGACCACGTTTGTCAAAGGCCTGGCCCGGGGCCTGGGGGTGGACCGCCGGTATCCCGTCACCAGCCCGAGCTTCACCCTGATCAACGAGTATCCGGCGGCCGATCAGCTGCGGCTGTGTCATCTGGATCTTTACCGGCTGGCATCGGTAGAGGAATTGGCGCATATCGGGTTTGACGATATTGCCGGCACCGATGCCGTCATCGTGGTGGAATGGCCGGACCTGCTCAAGAAAGACCGGTTTGCGTTTGACCTGGAGCTGACCTTTGAATTTGATTCAAATTATCACCGGGTCATATCTTTTTTTGCCTATGGACAGACCGGCGCAAACATGCTAAGCACCATATTTTCATAAATTGAGCAACCCAATTTCAGGAGTTTTTCAATGGCACTCAGAGTACAGAAATACGGGGGCACATCCGTGGCGGATATCCAGCGGATATCCCGGGTGGCGGACCGCGTGGTCAAGGCCCATGAGGCCGGGGACCAGATGGTGGTGGTGCTCTCGGCCATGGCGGGTGTGACCGACAACCTCATTTCTCTGGCCAGACAGGCGGCGGACGCACCGGACAAGCGGGAACTGGACGTGCTGCTGGCCACCGGAGAACAGACCACTGCCGCATTGATGGCCATGATCCTCAAATCCAGAGGCTACAAAGCCAAGTCGTTTCTGGGGTTCCAGGCCGGCATTCATACGGACCAGACCCCGGGCAAGGCCCGGATACTGGACATTGACGCCCAGAAAGTCAAAAAGGCCCTGAATCAGGGACATATCTGCGTGGTGGCCGGGTTCCAGGGAGCCGATGACAACGGCGACATCACCACCTTAGGCCGGGGCGGGTCCGATACGTCCGCCGTGGCCATTGCCGCGTCCCTGAATGCGGATGTGTGTGAAATTTTCACGGACGTGGACGGCGTATACACCACAGATCCCCGGATCTGTACCAAAGCAAAGAAAATCAAGCGGATCTCCTATGAAGAGATGCTGGAAATGGCGGTGCTGGGTGCCAAGGTGCTCCAGATCCGGTCCGTGGACTTTGCCAAAAAATACAATATTCCTTTGCATGTCAGATCATCATTCAATGAGGAGGAAGGAACCATGGTCGTCAATGAAAGCGCTGATATGGAAAGCGCAGTGGTATCAGGCATTACATGCGATATGAACGAAACCCGGATCACCCTGAAACGGGTACCGGACCAGCCCGGCATTTCCGCAAAAATTTTCGGACCCCTGGCGGAAGCGGAAATCATGGTGGACATGATCATTCAGAACACCCGCACCGGCGGAGAAACCGACCTGACCTTCACCGTGACCAAGGACGATTTTGACCGGGCCCTGGAAATTTCCCAGGCGGTGGCCAAAGAGATCGGGGCTGAAGAGGTACTCACCGCCACGGAAATCGCCAAAGTGTCGGTGATCGGGCTGGGCATGAAAAGTCATTCCGGTGTGGCCGCCACCATGTTCAAGGCCCTGGCCGAAGAAAATATTAATATCCGGCTGATTTCCACATCGGAAATTCGGATTTCCTGTGTCATTCTGGACAAATACGCAGAACTGGCCGTCCGTGCCCTGCACACCGCCTTCGGCCTGGACAGAGAAGATTAGGCCGACATTTCGTTTTCCAGAGCAGATTCAATTTCATCGATCACTTTTTGTGCCGCCACAGCCGGGTCGTCTGCATCCCGGATGGGGCGGCCGATCACCAGCAGATCACTGCCCCGGACAATGGCCTGTGCCGGGGTGGTGATCCGTTTCTGATCATCCCCCGGGGTCAGGCTCCAGCCCGGACGGATCCCGGGCGTGACCGCCAGAAAATCCCCGCCGAACCGGGCTTTGATGCTTGCTGCTTCCTGTCCGGAACACACCACACCGGCGCAGCCGGCTTGACTGGCCATCCCGGCCCGGAGCATCACCAGTTCTGCGGGATCCGCTGAAAACCGGTCTGAAAATCCGCCTTTGGCAAGCGTTTCCCCGTCATTGTCCGTCAGCAGGGTCACCCCCAGCACCCCCACCTTTCCCTGACCGCCCCGGACCGCCATCTCCAGCATTTTCACAGATGAACAGGTGTGCACCGTGACCAGATCCACCCCCAGGTCCGCCACCCGGGTCATGGCCCGGAACACGGTGGCGCTGATGTCATGCAGCTTAAGATCCAGAAAAATCTTTGCCCCGCTCAGATCCCGGACCATGCTCACCACCTCCGGTCCCCTGTGAATGAACAGCTCCAGCCCGATCTTGAACATGCCCACATGTGCCCCCAGCTTTTCAACCAGGGAGGTTGCCTCCCCCATGGACCCCACATCCAGCGGAAATACAATATAGTCTTTGCCTGTCTTTTTCATGGTTTTCCCTTTTTCCATCATGCTTTTTCGGACAAATTTCCCGGATCAGATTTTAGGCGGAAAAATAGTTGATTGTCAACCAGCCGGAACTCCTTTGCACAGTGCCGGAAGCGTCCTGCTGAATTTTACGCCAAACAGTTCATTTTCCCGCCGCAACATGCTACATTGAATTCATAAAAAAACAAGGAGGACCATGGAACCCCGAAAATACACCCTGACCATGCTGGTGGAAAACGAACCCGGTGTCACGGCCCGCATCACGGGCCTGTTCGCCGGAAGAGGCTACAATATCGAAACCATCTGCGGCGCCCCCACCGCCAACCCGAAAATGTCCCGCATCACCATCACCACGTTGGCCAGTCCCCAGCTGCTGGCCCAGTGCATGAAGCAGATCGAACGGCTGGTCAATGTGATCAAGCTGCGGGACATGACCGGTGAAGAAGCGATCAAGCGGGAAATGGCCCTGGTCTGCGTCACGGCCCTTCCGTCAGACCAGAAACAGATCGAACAGATTATTGCCGATTTTCAGGGCACCATTCTGGACAAAGGACAACAGCATTTCATTTTCGAAGTGATCGGCGATGAACTCACCGTAGATGTCCTTCTGGAACAACTGGCACCGTTCGGGATCAAAAAACTGGCCCGCTCCGGGGTTCTGGCTCTGTACCGGGAACCCTGATCAGCAGAGGCAAATATCCGTATTTTCCATTTAAATGTTGAAATATAGGAATCATCAGTGGTATTACATCCAAAATTATGAAATATTACAAACAGATATCCAGGTACATCCATGACCTCTACCGATAAGCATCAACAGCTCAGACATCTTCCCGGGGTGGATCATCTGCTGGACAAGTCCCGTGAAGATGATCGGTTTGCGGCTGTTCCCAGACAAGTGATCATCCGGGCCGCCCGGTCGGTGCTGGATCATCTGCGCCGGCAGATCCTGGACGGCCGGAATGTGGATTTCGACGACACCGCCATTCTGTCGGATATCGACCGTCAGTGCCGGCAGATTCTTGCCCCCAATCTGGTTTCCCTGATCAATGCCACCGGCGTGGTCCTTCATACCAATCTGGGGCGGGCCCTGCTGTGCAAACAGGCACTGGAAAATATTCAAACCATTGCCGGGACGTATTCCAATCTGGAATTGAACATTTCCACGGGCAAACGGGGACTGCGCTACACAGCCGTGGAATCATTGATCTGTGAACTCACCGGGGCCCAGGCGGCCATGGCCGTAAACAACAATGCCGGGGCCGTCCTTCTGGCCCTGAACACCCTGGCCGAAGGCACCGAGGTCGTGGTCTCCCGGGGAGAGCTGGTGGAAATCGGCGGGTCGTTCCGGGTTCCGGATGTGATGACCAAAAGCGGGTGCCGCCTCAAAGAGGTGGGCACCACCAACCGGACCCATCTGAGAGACTATGCCGGGGCCATTAACGCAGACACCGGCATGCTGCTCAAAGTGCATGCCTCCAATTACCGCATCCAGGGATTCACCGCCAGTGTCGGGCTCGAAGATCTGGTGGCACTGGGAAAAACCCATGGGATCCCAGTGATGGAAGATCTGGGATCAGGGACCCTGGTGGATTTCTCAGCCTATGGTTTGCCCCTGGAACCCCCGGTATCCCGGTCCGTGTCCGCCGGCGTAGACATTGTGACCTTCAGCGGAGACAAACTCCTGGGCGGCCCCCAGGCCGGTATCATTGTAGGCAGAAAACAGGCCATCGAAAAAATCAGAGCCAATCCGCTGACCCGGGCCCTGCGCATCGACAAACTGACCCTGGCCGCCCTGGAAGCCACCTTGTGGCTCTACCGGGATGAAGAGCGGGCCGTCAGAGAGATCCCCACGTTGCGAATGCTGACCATGACCTATGAAGACACCCGCCGGAGAGCGGACGCACTCTACGCACAGGTGAAAAAAGTCTGCGGCCCCGAAGACACCGTGGAATGCGTGGATATGAAATCCCGGCCGGGCGGCGGATCGTTTCCGGATCTGGAGATGCCCACCCGGTGTGTCACCCTGATTCCCGCAAATCTGTCCGTGGCCAGGCTGGAACGCCGCATGCGGCTGTCCACACCGGCCATCATCGCCAGAATTGAAAACAACCGGTACATCATGGACCCCCGGACCATTCTGCCCGGACAGGAACTGCTTATTTCATCAACCCTTGAAACCATATTGAGACCCTCATGACACCCAGATTCGCATCCAGGGAATTTCATTTTCTCAAACCGGATTCAGAAATGACGCCTCCCATCAAGGCACCGGACTTCTATTTTTCAGACCTGGTGCACCGGAAAACACCGGCTTTCACCGCATTTGAACACCGTCTGTTATCGGTGGACATTCCCAAAAAAAAATTTGTCTGCGCTGTAATTCAGATGGCGGAAACCGCTTCTGAAGACACCCGTGAAAAAGCCAGAGGTATTTTTGAATCCTGGTTTTCTTCCATGTCGGACAACCAAAGGGGCATCTGGGAGACCCTGGACAACCGGGCGTTTGTCCTGGTTTTCTGGGATTATGACAATCAGAAAAAAGCCGTGAGCCTACTGGAATCTTTGAAAACCAATATCACCCAGGCGTTGAAAACTGACCTGCTGGCAGGCGTGGCCTGGTTTCCTTTCCAGGACTGTTCCAGGTCCGAGGTGTTTGCCAATGCCCTGAAAGCCATTGATCATGCCGCTTTTTTCGGTTTCGGCCATACGCAGCATTTTGACGGGATTTCCCTGAATATCAGCGGAGACCGCCTGTATCAGCTGGATCAGTATGATGCCGCCATTCAGGAATATGAAAAAGGACTGGTGCTGGCCCCCAAAGATATCAATCTCATGAACAGCCTGGGGGTGTGCTACGGGGTCACAGGCGATCTGGAGAAGGCACGGGCATGTTTTGAAGCCGCTTTGAAGATCAACCCCAAAGAGATCATGGTGCTCTATAACCTGGGATTGACCTGCCAGGTAATGGAAGACGCGGACAAGGGCATATTTTTCCTGCGCAAGGCCCACGGCATTGACGGCTGCATCTTAGAGGTGGAACTGCTGCTGGGCCATCTGCTGTTTCAGACGCAGCAATATGACGCAGCCCTGCCCCATCTGGAAACCGCCTCCCAGGTGAATCCCAGATCCAGTATGGCCTTCCGGATCATGGGAGAAATATTTCTTATCCAACAGTCACCGGATCAGGCAGAAACGGCTTTCAATACGGCGGTCAAACTCAATCCTCTAGATCCCGCGGCCCTGTCCGGATACTCACTGGCCCTGACAATGAAGAACCGCAATTTGAAAATCGCGTTGACCTTTGCCGAAAAAAGCGTGGCCCTGGCACCGGAAAACAAGGTGTTTCAGGAACGTTTGGCCCGGGTGCAACAGGCTCTGGAGGGAAATGACATCGATGATCAATCCCAGAAACTGGCCTGATTCGAAACGAGGCGTGCCATGTCCATAACCGACATCTCTTCCCTGATACAAACCGCTGTCTCAGACAGTATTCAGGTAAAACAGTCGTTTTTCAACACGCACCAACCTGCTGTGGAGACCTGTGCCCGGAAAATGGCGGACACCCTGGCTTCCGGCGGCAAAATTCTGTTGTTCGGCAACGGCGGCAGTGCGGCCGACTGTCAGCACATTGCCGCAGAATTCGTCAACCGGTTTATGATGGAACGCCCGCCGCTGGCAGCCATTGCCCTGACCTGTGACACATCCATTCTCACCAGCATCGGCAACGATTATTCTTTTGATGATATTTTTCTCAAGCAGGTTCAGGCTATAGGACGCCCCGGGGACCTGTGCATTGCCATCTCCACTTCGGGCAATTCTCCCAATGTGATCCGGGCAGCTGATGAAGCAAAGCAAATGGGCCTGTTTCTGGTAGGGTTTTCCGGCACCGGGGGCCGGCTCAAGGAACTCAGTGACATCCCTTTTTGTGTTCACTCCCCGGTGACGGCACGAATCCAGGAAAC
>JBFLKI010000285.1:0-3501 GCA_040883135.1 Desulfotignum sp.
AATCCGAATACTGAACAGCCGGAGAAAACCGCGGCCGAAGACATGCATCTGACTGCAGATGAGTATGTAACCCTGGGCGATGCGTTTTTAAACCGGGGCAACTATTTCATGGCCTACACCCAGTATGGCAAATCCCTTGAGAAAAACCCGGAAAACATCCAGGCGATTTACAAGCAGGGGCTGACCCTGCTCCAGGACAAAAAACCCGGGGATGCCATACCGGTGTTTGAGCAGGTACTGGAACGGCAGCCGGATTTTGCCCCGGCTTACGAAGGTCTGGGCAGAGCCCATTTTGCCCTCCGGAACCTGCGGGCTGCGGAAATCCAGTTTAACCGGGCCATAACCCTGGATCCGCTGCTGTGGCAGTCCTATCATTTCCTGGGCATGATCCATGACCGGAACCGGGATCACGAGGCGGCGATCACAGCCTACCGCACCGCGCTGACCCTGCGGCCGGGAGAGGGCATGATCTATAACAGTTTAGGGGTGTCCCTGTCCGCGGCCGGCCGCAGCGAAGAAGCGGTGGACGCATTCAAGCAGGCCCTGTCAAACGGGTATACCAAAGACACGGTGTTCAACAACCTGGGAAAAACCCTGTGCGACCTCGAGCGGTATGACGAGGCGTTCCAGGCGTTTCAACGGGCCGGCGGCACGGCCGTGGCCTACAACAACACCGGGGTGGGATACCTGAAAAACGGGCACCGGGACCAGGCGGCCGCCTATTTCAGGAAAGCCATTGAAGAAAGCCCCCGTTTCTACGTCACGGCCCACGAAAACCTGCAGAAAACGTTACGGGAACAGTAACCCTCAGATAAGGAGACGTTTCAATGAAAAAGGGAAAAAGACCGTTTACATTTCATTCCATCATCCTGACGGTGGTGTGCGCCTTGTTTCTCTTCTCCGGCTGTGGGGCATCCAAAAACATGCTGGCTGCCATTTTCGGGGGTGATGCCGGCAAACCGGGTCCGGGCCTGACAGCATCCGATGCTCAGCTCATGGTCGATCCGGATGCCGGATACCGGCTGGCCCGGCATTTTCAAAAAAACGGGCGGCACCAGCTGGCGGTCAACGAGCTGCTCAAGGTGATCAAGGCCGACCCCGGCCATGTCAGTGCCTACAATGCCCTGGGCGTCTCCTATGACCAGCTCCGGGAGTTCGACCTGGCGGAGGCCGCCTATCGGGAAGCGTTGCGGATCGATCCGAAACTGGATTATGTGTACAACAACATCGGGTATTCCAACCTGCTGCAGGGCAACCTGGAAGCGTCCGCCAGCGCATTCAAGACCGCCGTGGCCCTGAACACGGAAAAAAAGCTGTATCAGAACAACCTGGCCCTGGCCCATGCCCGGCTGGGAAAAGATCCGGCGGACCCGGAGGACCCGGCACCGGCCCAGCAAACAGCTGCACTGATCGCAGCCAGGCCGGATGATGATACCAGCCCGTCTGCCATCATTGTCATGGATATCACGAATATTGAAAACACTTCGGCTGCGCCAGCCCTGCAAACCGATCTTTCACCTTCCGGGGATGCCGCCCAGGTGGCGGAGGTTGACCCCCAACAACCGCAGACTTACTATACGATCCAGCTGGGGGTTTACTATGATCTGGATACCGCCCGCCGGGCAATGGAAAAAGCCAGAGAAAACGGGCTGGATTCCCCCTATATCACCCGGGTCGACCGGGGTGACGGATATGCCCCTTACTTCCGGGTCCGTTCCGGGCAGTACCACAGCCAGAAAACGGCTGCGGTTGCGGCCGCCGGTATTTCCGGGACCCGTCTAAATCCTGCCTTCGGTATTTTTGCAACCGTTTCCACACAGGCCTTTTATGCCTTCGCAGAGCCCTTGCCGGCAACGGATTCAGAAACGCCTGCGGTTGCAAGCCTGGACAGGTTGCCCGTGATCATTCAGTCCAACCGGGACATCGAGATTCTGAACGGCAACGGCGTGCGGCACATGGCCAGGGATTTCCAGCAGTACCTGACCGGGCGGGGGTTTGAGGTCGATCACATTGCCAATGCCGACCATTTCCGGCATCCCAGAACCGTTATCTATTATTCGCCGGGCTATTACGGCCGGGCAAAGCAGCTGCTGGCCGAAATCCAAAAGATCGAACCGGCCGGCAGAATGGTCAAATCCGGGGGCATGGACCGAAACATCCGCATCGTGCTGGGCAGAGACATCATGGGTGCGGCCGAAAAACTGGATAAAAACTCCTGATCTGAAAATTTCTTACGCCCAAAAAGACCGGAATCCTGCCACGGCCCGGTCGATATCTTCGGCATCGATGTCCAGGTGCGTGACCAGGCGCACCGGACTGCCCGGGCTGATGCGGATGCCCTGACCGGCCAGGTGCTGCACCAGGGCGTTCATGTCCGCGTCAGTTTGCACAAATACCATATTGGTCTGCACGGCCGTTTCATCCACATGCATGCCGGGGATGCCGGATAACCCGGCGGCCAGACGGGCGGCATTGGCGTGATCGTCGGCCAGCCGGTCGATGTTATGGGACAGGGCATACAGGCCGGCCGCCGCCAGAATCCCTGCCTGGCGCATCCCGCCCCCCACCATTTTCCGCCACCGCCGGGCCCTGGCGATGAATTCTTTTGACCCGCACAGCACCGACCCCACCGGCGTTCCCAGCCCCTTGGACAGGCAGCAGGACACCGAATCAAACAGCGTGGTGATCGCTTGGACATCCACACCCAGTTTGACCGCGGCATTAAACACCCGTGCTCCGTCCAGATGAAAGCTTAAGCCCCGGCGGTCCGCCAGTTTCCGGGCATCCTTGAGATAATCCATGGGCAGCACTTTGCCGCCCTGGGTGTTTTCCAGGCAGAACAGCCGGGTTTTTGCAAAGTGAAAGTCGTCCGGTTTGATGACCTGTTCCACCTTTGCCAGGTCCAGAGTGCCGTCGGGCTCAAAATCCAGGGGCTGGGGCTGGATGCTGCCTAAGACCGCGCCCCCGCCGGCTTCGTATTTATAGGTGTGGGCGGTCTGGCCCACGATGTATTCCTCGCCCCGCTGGCAGTGGCTGAGCAGGGCCACCAGGTTGGTCTGGGTGCCCGAGGCGCAGAACAGTCCCGACTCCATGCCGGTCATGGCCGCAGCAGTCTGTTCCAGCCGGTTCACAGTGGGATCCTCCCCATACACATCATCCCCCACCTGGGCGGTGATCATGGCTTCCAGCATCTCCTGGGACGGCCGGGTCACGGTGTCGCTTCGCAAATCGATCTGTTTCATGGTATTATTCCTTCCGGGTTCAGCCATCGGTAAAATCTGTATCCCGCCCTTTTATCACAACTGAAGCAAGGATTGAATAGATTGACATTTTTTACGGCAGTTATTACACTTTCTCTTAAACTTGGATTCCCGCAACATTTAAATGTCTCAGCAGGTGCTGATTTTTTAGATTGAATTCAAATGCCAACAATTTTTGAGGAAATTCTCAGAAGCGAATGAAAACCTTGGTTGATAATACTGTCTTTGCAATTTATCGGTA
>JBFLKI010000286.1:0-8102 GCA_040883135.1 Desulfotignum sp.
CGCGGCTTGAAACAGTGTGGTGCCGGCCGGCACGGTGACCCGTCGGCCGAAAGGATCAAAAACAATGTTACAGGATTCAGTCATGATGTGTGTTACCGATTTTGTGTCGAAAAATTAACCAGTTCGGGCCGTTTGTAATGAAAGTATCCTAAATTCGAGGCCGGGGCGTTGTCAAGGGATTATCTTTTTGCCGACGGCTGATAGAGCAGGTCGGATATGGGGGTGTCCGGAGAGAACCGGTCCCTGATCTGTGCCAGGAACAGTTCTGCGGTGGCCAGTGCATCCGTCAGGGCATGGTGCGGCCGGTAGGACGGCAGGTTGTACCGGTCTCTGGCATGGGCCAGGCGCAGGGAAGGACTGTTTTTTTCTCCCATCCAGCGTTGAAGCCTATTGGGCCGGAAAAACGGATGTTTTCTGGATTCCAGTTCCATGGTGTCCGCCACGGGAAATTCAAGTGCATCCCCGGTCAGATCAGACACCGCCTTGTGTAAGAATGCACGTTCAATGCGGCTGTAATGGGCCACGATGACCCGGCCGGTCATGGCCTGGAGCAGCAGAGGGAAAATGGCGTCGAACCGGGGGCAGGCATCCATGCAGGAATGGGTGATGCCGTGAATCACGGTCTGGATTTCCGGCCGAAGGTGATCCGGACGGATCACCCGGTATCTGGCCCCCCGACACAGAATACGGTCAAAAAACAGGGGGATGAATCCGATACTGATGATGGCATCGGTTTCCGGATTCATCCCCGTGGTTTCCAGATCCAGTGCCAGAAAAGCCACCTGATTTACCGGTGTATCCCCCGGAATGGTGCCGGCCCGATAAAACGCTTTTATGATGGGATGTTTTGCCGTTTTTTCCAGAACCCGGAACCGGGAAGGCCAGTCGACGGCTGGAGGTGGTCTGTCAGAGGGTTTGAAAAAAATCATTTTTGAGCGGCCCGCAAGCCTGTCTGCATGGCGGGGGAGACATTGTACCGGTATCTGAGAAATGACTGGGCCTGGGACACGATCTGGAAAGCGTCTTTGAGATGATTGCGTTCAAAGGATGACAGGCTTTCCGGAATGACATCGTTGTCCACGGTGGCGCCGGATTCCGCCTGCCTTGCCTGATGGCGGATCCGGACCATGCAGATCAGTTCAAGGGCATCCAGCAGGTCATCACCCACCCCTTCTGCCAGAAGGGAGGTTTCCCTGACATGCAGCAGCCGGTCCCGGGTATTGACGGAAACAGCCCCGCAAGCCAGGGCATGAACCCGGGCCAGATCGCTGATGGGAGCGGATCCCCGGCGTTTGAGGTTAAATGTTTTACGGTGCTTGCCATCATGCTCTAGAACGAATTTTCGAAAAAAACCCAGGGGCGGTTTTCTGAGCAGGGCATTCCGGGCCAGACAGGCCAGAAACCGTTGGCTGTCCGGTGCTTTTTTCAGAATCAGCTGTTGGAGCTGGCCGGCAAAACCGGTTTCCCCGTAAATGCCTTCCAGGTCGAAGAAAATGGAGGCATGGAGCAGGGCTTCGGGTTCCGGAGTATCGATCCAGTTTTCAAAACAGGCTTTCCAGACGGACAGGGGCTGACGCCATTGGGGATTGGTGGCCATAATATCTCCGGTGCAATAGGGGTATCCGCACCGGTCCAGACCGTCACTCAGAAACTGGGCCAGCTCCTTGAAATAGGGATCATGGATTCTGGGGTCAAAGGCGTCATCCAGCACAAAGGCGTTGTCCTGGTCCGTCACAAGGGTCATTTCATCCCGGGCCATGGAACCCAGCGCCAGCAAACAGTATGGCACCGGCGGCGGTCCCAGCTGTTTTTCCCCCAGCTGGAGCAGCCGCTGGGAAATGCTGATTCCCATCCGAGAGACGGCAGCGCCGATCGTGTGAGAGTTGGCATCCTCGTTCACCAGCTGGATGAACAGCTGGCGGATTTTCGGAGCCATGGCTGCCAGCCCGTTCACGTCGGTCTGTCGGAAAATATCTCCCACCAGGTAGACCGATCCATGGGATTCATACCGGACCAGATCCGCCACCGTGATGACGCCCACAGGCTGATTCCCGTCCAATACGGGCAGGTGATGGAGGTTGTGCCGCATCATGGTGAGCATGGCCTCAAAGGCATATCCCTCGGCCTGAAGGGTGATAATGTCCGTGGACATGATCTTTTGCACCGGGGTGGACAACGGCAGACCCGGGGCAATGACCCGTTTGCGCAAATCCCGGTCCGTGATCAGTCCGATCACCGGAGAGTCGTCCTGTTCCGGATTGTCCGGCACCAGCACCAGGGAAGACACCCGGTTTTCCGTCATGATCTTTGCGGCCTGCTGAATGGAGATAACCGGGGAGGCTGTGACGATTTTTCGGGAAATCAGTTTGTGGATTTTCGAAATCATCAAGGGATTCCGGTTGGCCTGACCGGACCGTCCCAGGGCGTTTTTCAGCCGGATACTGTGTTCTTCCTCCATAAAGTCGGCAAACCGGTCGTAAGTGTCTGCCAGTTCCTGAAACTGGGCATCCGGGATTTTATACACCAAGGTATCCTCGATGGCCCTTGCGGCATACCGGACCTGTTTTTTGCGCAGCAGCGAGAACTGCCCAAAGCATTCCCCTTCTCCCATCTGGGTGTAGAGTTCGCCCGAACTCCGCAGAATTTCCACGGCCCCGCTGCGGATGAAAAACAGAAAATGATTTTCCTGTCCCTTTTCCAGGATCATGGCGCCGGCTTGAAAGTACGACACCTCGATGTGAGACACCAGATCATCCACCACCTGCCGGGGCAGATTTCTGAACGGAGAGTGCGAAAACAGGTGATCACGTATTTCAATCAGTTCAATTTCCATGGTATGAGTATAGGGGTAACCTCGTGTTTGTTCAAACCCAAAATTAAAAATACCCGTTTCTTTCCAGGGAATTCTCTGATAAAAATCAGACATGTCTGTCACCAAACTGCGAAAAAAAGGAGGGGAAATGTTTTTCTGTCATTATGACTCCCCGGTGGGGCGATTGCTGGTGGGCGGCAAAAACAAACTGGAGTTCATCGGTTTTCCCAGAGGGAAATCCGTGATTTCCCCGGCTTCGGACTGGAGGCATGATGAAAAGCGGTTTTCTGATACCCTGTCCCAGCTGGACAGATATTTCAACAGAACCCTGACCCGGTTTTCCCTGGAGTATTCTTTGATCGGCACCCCGTTTCAGCGCCGGGTGTGGCAGGAACTGGCCGGAGTGCCCTATGGCACCACCATCTCATACGGGGAGCTGGCCCGCCGGATCGGCAATATCAAAGCGGCACGGGCCGTGGGCATGGCCAATGCGAAAAATCCCCTTCCCATTGTCATTCCCTGTCACCGGGTGATCGGAAAAAACGGAACCCTGACCGGATTCGGCGGCGGGCTGGATGTGAAACACAAACTGCTGGCCCTGGAAGGCCTTGATCTGCCCGTGCCGGTGGTACACATCTGACACAGGCAAAATCCCTCCCATGCCCAAGGAAATATCCCACTGGTATCTGGCACACCGGGTAAAATCACATCTGCCGGAAAGCTCTGTATTTTTTGATCCAATCCATACCTGTGGGAACCTGTTCTTTCTGGGGGCGGTGGCACCGGACATTCCTTTTTATTACCTTTTGGGCCCTGGATCAGACCGTATTCAGGCGGCTGCCGAACCGTTCCACCGACCAAATGCCCGGGCACTGATACCGGTGTTCTCATTTTTAGATCAGATGCAAAAACCTGGTATGGATGCCCGGGCCCTGTCTCTGGGAGCGGGTATCATCTGCCATATTTTTGCGGATACCGCATTTCATCCCCTGGTATATTATTATTCCGGCATGTCCGGGGTGCATGCGGGTGCCACGGCCCGGCACCGTCAGTTTGAAACGGCCCTGGATCTCTATTTTCTGCATCAGGCCGATGTCGGCGCCCGGATCAGTCTTGGTGGGATCCTGTCGCAGACTGAAATTCCCGTCAAGCGGCTGCTTGCCTATCTGGGGAGATTGTTTGCCCTGGAAAAACCGGGAGACGGCACCTGCCTGGGATACGCGGTCCGGTCCCATGCCCTTGCCCATGCACTGTTTCAAAACAAAACCGTGTACCGGATTTTGCACCGGTTGGACACAGGCCGTCACCGGTTTATGGATCCGTTCCTGTCGCTGTTTTATCCGGATGATCAGGAGGAAAACGCCTCTTTTTTTGAACACAAATTTGAGTACCGGGATCCGGACACGGGTCAAGAATGCTTTGCCGGCATAGCGGATCTGGTCCGGGAGATGGAAACAGGGACCCTGTCTGTGCTGTCCCGGGTATCGGAACGGATGATGCAGCAACGTTCCCTGACGGATCTGGCAGAAGATTCCACCCTGCCCCGGGTAAAGCCGGGGATTGCTCAGGGAAGGTTCTGGCGGGAAAAACAGAATCTGAAAACCAATCTTTTCCGTAAAAAAAGGTGAATTCCGGATGATCACAAATCCTGCAAATCCCCGGACAGTGTTTGGCTGGGTGATGTTTGACTTTGCCAATTCCGCCTACACCACCCTGGTGGTCACTTTTGTTTACAGCACCTATTTTGTGTCAACAATTGCATCGGACCCGGTGACCGGGACGGCCCTGTGGTCCAGGGGGGTGACCCTGACCGCCGTTTGCGTGGCATTTCTTTCACCGGTGCTCGGCGCTCTGGCAGATCAGGGCGGGCTGCGCAAACAATTTCTGTTCATGTCCACCGCCGTGACCGTGGCCGGTACGGCCGTTCTCTTTTGGATTGAACCCGGCCAGGTGGTATGGGCCCTGTTCTGGTTTGTTCTCTCCAATATCGCATTTGAATTTTGCAACGTGTTCTACAATGCCTATCTGCCGGATATCGCCACATCAAAAAACATCGGGCGCGTGTCCGGTGCGGGCTGGGGTGTCGGATATATCGGGGGGTTGGCAGCCATGGGGTTCGCCCTGATGGCATTTATCCATCCAGAGGTTCCCTGGTTCGGGGTATCCACGACAGGTGGCGCCCATATCCGGGCCGCGTGCCTGCTGGTGGCAATATGGTTTTCCGTGTTTTCCATTCCGTTGTTTCTCTGGGTGCCGAGAACACGTCCTCTGGTATGTTCTGCAAAGACCGGCATCATCAAGACCGGGGTGGCGGACTTGAAGGATACGTTCAGGGATATCCGCCGGTACCGTCAGGTCTTCCGTCTTCTGGTGGCCCGGATGATCTACAATGACGGCCTGGTGACCATTTTTGCTTTTGGCGGCATCTATGCGGCCGGTACATTCGGGTTCAGCTTTCAGGAGATCATGATCTTCGGGATTGTCCTCAATTTGGCGGCCGGGGCCGGGGCCCTGATCATGGGCCTTTTCGACGACCGGCTGGGGGGGAAGACCACCATTCAGGTCAGCAATGGCGTTCTGGCCCTGGCCGTGCTGATGGCGGTCCTGGCCCCGGATAAAACCTTGTTCTGGGTGGCGGGCATTCTGGTGGGATTTTTTGCCGGGCCCAACCAGAGTGCCAGCCGATCGCTTCTGGGCCGGTTTGTGCCCAAAGACAAGGAGAATCAGTTTTACGGGTTTTTCGCGTTTTCCGGCAAATTCACCGCATTTCTGGGGCCCCTGCTGTTAGGGGTGCTGACCCAGGCGTTTGATTCCCAGCGGGCCGGGGTGGCTGTGGTGATGCTTTTTTTTGCTGGCGGCGGGCTGCTGCTGTCCCGGGTGGATGAAAAGGAAGGATTGGCCGCAGCCCGGCGGAATCTATAATTTTTTTTGCAGCTGGATCGCCGCAGTGAGCATCGGGTCCCAGGTGGGGCTGAACGGCGGGGCATAGGCCAGATCGGTCTGAACAAAATCCGCCACCGACATGTTGGCATGCAGGGCCACGGCCACGGCATTGATGCGATGGGCCACTCCGTCCGTACCTGTTGCCTGCGCCCCTAAAAGCCGTCCGGATTGCCGGTCCCCCACCATGTTGATATGGATTTTTGCCGCCCCCGCCTGCCATCTGGCTCTGGACAGGCTGGTGATCTGGTTTTCCACCGCATCGAACCCCGCTTTTTTTGCTTCGGACAGGGTCAGGCCGGACCGGACCACGGTCAGATCGAACACCTTGAACACGGCGGTGCCGGCCACGCCGTCAAGCGCATTGTTGACTGAAAACAGGTTGTCCGCCACGGCCCATCCGGCCCGGTTGGCCCGCAGGGCCAGCGGAATCCATACCGGTTTGCCCGTGACCACATGGATGGCATCCCCGCAGTCGCCGGCCGCAAAAATGTCCGGATCTGAGGTGCGCAGGTACGGGTCTACGTGGATGGCGTCTGACACACCCAGAACCAGGCCCGCGTTCTTTGCCAGGTCGCTGCACGGGGCCACGCCCGTGGCGCCGATGGCCAGGTCCGCATCCAGGGTGAGGCCGTCACAGATGATGCTACTGCCCGAGCCTTTGGGTTCAATGCGCAAAATATCTGTTCCCATGTGAAGAATGACGTTTTTTTGGATCAGCGCCTCCTGAACGATCTGTGCCATTTTCTCGGGCAGCCAGGGCAAAAGCCGGGGGCCCGGTTTGACCATGGTCACCTGGATACCCAGATCTGAAAGGGCTTCGCACATTTCCAGGGCAATGTATCCCATGCCCAGGATCACCGCTTTTTTGACCGGGTGTTTCTGAATCACCTCCTTGATGCGCCGGCCGTGTTCCAGCTGTTTCAGCGGCATGAGCCGATCTTTTCCAGGCAGATCCGGCAGGGTGGGTACCGCGCCGGTGGCAATGAGGAGTTTGTCGTAGGCAAAGACAACGGATTCGCCGTCCAGGGTGTGCGCGGTCACCTGTTTTGTGGATGGATCGATGGCCGTGGCCCGGTGGCCTGTGCGCAGATCGATGTGATGCTTGTCAATGAATTCTTGGGCACTTCTCACCACCAGATCGTTCATGGGGGTATCCGGATCGGCAATATTATAGGGCATGCTGCATGCGCTGTAAGACACGTCGAATCCCTGTTCCAGCACGGTGATCTCAAGGTCGGGATACAGCCGCCTGGCGCGGCTGGCCGCACTCATGCCGGCGGCATCTCCGCCGATAACGACAAATTTCATAGAACCTCCAGATTCAAAAAAAATTCAGGCCGGATGGTGAACCTGTCTTATCCGGCATACCGCATAGACAGACCGGCCGGTTTTGTCAAAGATTAATCCAAAACAAGGGTTTGTTCAAGGATTTGCTTGACAACCGGTATGGAATATCGTCATTTTGAAGGGAAACAAAATGCCGGACAGCCCAGGAAAACAGCGTCCGGCCGTTATCATGAAAGGAGATCCCCCATGTTTGTGCTCGGATTGCAGGGAAGCCCCCGGAAAAAAGGAAATTCCGTGTATCTGTTGAACCGGTTTCTTGAAGTCTGTGAAAACCGGGGCGCCCGAAGCGAAACCATTGACCTGGATAAATTGAAAATCCAGCCGTGCCGGGAACTGGTGGTGTGTGAAAAAAAGGGGTTCTGCCCCATCAAGGATGAGATGGAGCCCCGGATTTACGGCCTGATCCGAAGAGCCGATGTGGTGGTGCTGGCCTCTCCCGTATTTTTTTATAATGTGTCGGCCCAGGCAAAGATCCTGATCGATCGGTGCCAGATGTTCTGGGGGCGCAGGTACAAAATGAAGCTGACAGACCCGGATGCCGGATCCCGCCAGGGGGTGCTGCTGGCTGTCGGTGCGTCCGGAGGCAAACGGCTGTTTGACGGGGTGGAACTGACGGCTCATTATTTTTTCGATGCCATTTCCGCCCGGTTTGCTGAATCGTTGACATACAAGAAAGTGGAGGCGGCCGGCGCCGTGGCATCTGTTCCCGGTGTGGAAAATGATATCCAGCAGGCGGCGGACCGGGTCATGGATGCGGAGTTGAACAAACCGGTGCTGGTGTTTGTTTCCGAAAAAGACGCCTGCCGCAGTCAGATGGCGTCGGCTTATGCCAAAATGGCGGCCAAAGGGCGTATACGGGTATTGTCCGCCGGGACCCATCCTGCCCAAGATATTCATGCCGGAACCCGGAGGTTTCTGGCGGATCAGGGCATCGATATCAAATATCGTGTACCCCGGAGCCTGGACAGTCTCATGGCTGACCAATTCAAGGAACGGCAGC
>JBFLKI010000287.1:0-4786 GCA_040883135.1 Desulfotignum sp.
GGCCGCGATCTGTGAACTGGAAAAGCAGGGATATGTCGCACACCATCAACCGGTATCTGTCCGGGATTTGACATCACGTGCCAATATTATTCTGACCAATGCTTTGATGGGGGCGGTGCCGGTGACCCATGTGGACGGCACCCGGATCGTTCAGGAACCGGGGATTTTGGAACAGGTCAACCAGGCCCTGGAGACAAATCCGGGATCAGGTCAGGCCATGAATAAATAGAAAGTGAGTATGAGATGCATTTACCGCAAATTAAGGCCGTGGTGTTTGACTGTGACGGGGTGATGTTCGACACGGCGCTGGCCAACCGAAAATTTTATGACCAGGTGCTGGCGCATTTCAACAAGCCGCCGCTGTCGGAGGCACAGTTCGTTCAGGTCCACATGATGACCGTTGCGGATGCTGTTTCATATCTTTTTCCAGACATCACGGATCATGAACCGGTATTCCGGTGTGTCAAACTGATCGGGGCGCATAATTTCATTCAATATATGGAAATAGCAGACGGCCTGGTGGATCTGTTGAAAACTCTGGGGTCTTGCGGGTATGTCCGGGCGGTGGCCACCAACCGGACCGATACCATGCCAAAGGTGCTGTCCGATTTTGACCTGGCAGATCAGTTCGACATGGTGGTGACGGCCGCAGACGTGTCACATCCCAAACCCCATCCGGAGCAGCTGGAAAAAATCATGGCCCGGTTTTCACTCCATCCGGATCAGGTGCTGTTCATCGGCGATTCCATATATGATCAGCAGGCAGCCCGGGCCGCAGGCACCGTGTTTGCCGCATTCAGGCAGCCGCAACTGGCGGCTGATCTGCATGCACAGGCCATGGCGGACATCGGGTCGGTCCTGGGAATCAATCATAGATAAATAAATAAAATTCTTGACAAATTTGTCAATTCTCATTAAAGCTTACAAGATTTTTAATGAAGATTTTTAATAAATGTTGGCACAACATTTATTCGGTTGGGTTAATATAAATTATTTTAAGGAGAAAGCGTTATATGTCAAAATTAGTTGCCCCCCACGGTGGAAAAGGTCTGGTTTGCTGCAAGCTCGAAGGTGCTGAAAAAGAAGCGGAACTCAAAAAAGCCCAGGGTCTGAAAAAGATCGAAATCTCTTCCCAGGTCAAAGGGGACCTGATCATGCTGGGTATCGGCGGGTTCAGCCCGTTGAACGGCTTCATGACCAAGGCCGACTGGAAAGGCGTCTGTGAAAACTATCTGCTGGCGGACGGGACTTTCTGGCCGGTGCCGGTGATGCTGGATGTGGCCAAGGAAGATGCCGCTGAAATCAAGGAAGGGGATGAAATCGCCCTGGAAAGAAATGGCGAGATCTATGCCAGCATGAAGGTGGAAGAAAAATTTGAAATGACCGAAGACGAGAAAAAATGGGAATGTGAAAAAGTCTACAAAGGTCATGGAGAAGAATCCGCCGATGACGTGTTCTGGAAAATTGCCATGGAAGATCACCCGGGCGTGCAGATGGTGATGGCCAGAAAAGAGTTCTGTCTGGCCGGCCCGGTGAAAGTGCTGTCTGAAGGGGAATTCCCTGAAAAATTCAAGGGGGTTTACCTGACACCTGCTGAAACCCGTGCCATTTTCGATGAAAGAGGCTGGGCCAACGTGGCAGCCATGCAGCTGAGAAACCCCATGCACCGCTCCCACGAGCACCTGTGCAAGATTGCTTTGGATGTGTGTGACGGCGTGTTGATCCATTCCCTGATCGGAAACCTCAAACCCGGCGACATCCCGGCCGAGGTCCGGATCAAATGCATCGATACCCTGATCAAAGGGTATTTTGTACCCGAGCATGTGGTCAATGCCGGATACCCCCTGGACATGAGATATGCCGGTCCCAGAGAAGCCCTGCTTCATGCCACCTTCCGCCAGAACTACGGCGTCAATAAGATGATCATCGGCCGTGACCATGCCGGCGTAGGTGACTTCTACACCCTGTTCGAGGCCCAGGAGATCTTTGACCAGATTCCCCAGCCGGAGGAAGAAGGCAAAAGACTGCTGTGCGAACCGTTGAAAATCGACTGGACCTTCTACTGCTACAAATGTGACGGCATGGCTTCCATGAAGACCTGCCCGCATACCAAAGAAGACCGGGTGATCCTGTCCGGTACCAAACTGCGTCATGCCCTTTCCAACAATGAGGAAGTGGTGGACCATTTCGGCCGTGAAGAAGTCCTGGTGCTTTTGAGAGAATATTATGCCGGGCTGAAAGAAAAAGTGGAGGTCAAACTCCAGAGCCATGCAGAAGGCAGCAAGATGTAATCTGATTCAGATTCGTTTCTGATTGGTCATAAAAGGGTTCTGCACCGGTATTCTCGGTGCAGAACCCTTTTTGTTTTTCAGGACAGGGTTTGCGCAAGGGGCGTTTGGGGCAATCCTCGCCGCCGGCCTAATCCAGGCTGTGTTCCGAACAGGAATTGGCGGTCTGCCCGGTTTTTCCGGAAGGGTTGATAAAGGCCTGGTTGAATATTTCCAGCAGTTTCACGGTCTGCTTGGCCATCATGACACAGTTGCCGGAGATGGCGTAAAACAAGATGCTCAGCCGTGTCTTGGAGGAATCGTTCCGGATCCGCTCGATCTGATTGGCATTGAAATCATCCACCAGTTCCCGCAGATAATGAAACTGTGTCACGATCTCCTGGCAGTCTACGATCTGTTTTTGGGCCAGCGCGGTTTCAACCGTTGAAAAGATATCCAGAATCACCTTTTTGATCTCCATGAGTTCTTCGACCTGGACCGGCAATAATCCGGTGTGTCGGTTGGCCACATGCCTGGTGCAACGGATCACCGTGTCCCGGTATCCATCGGACAGTTTCTGAAGCCGCCGGATAATTTGGTAATAATTGTAGGACACCTGGTTGTCTGTTTTCTGAAGCAGGCGAAGGACTTTGAAAATATTGGCAACAATGGTATTGGTGCTCAACTGGACCTGTTTGGTCCGTTTCCGCTCCTGACGCAGGGTGACGATATCCTCGGTGAACAGGGCATCAAAGGTCCGGTCAAAAGATTCCCGGATGCCCTGGAGCTGCAATGCCAGATGGTCGAACGTGTCGGAGACGGCCGCTTGAAAGTTATCCACTTTTTCAAACTGGAAAATATTCATCTCCTGTTTGTCTTTGGTCAGTTCATCGTGTTTTCTCTTGTTCTTCCAGATCATAAATCCGGCAAAAAGCATCAGCGCGGCAATCCCCCATGCGCTGAAAAAATAGATGATATTGGCGAACACAAAGGCCACCATAAAGGCGATGAACGCGGTCATGAACCATCCACCCACCACCGCCAGGACCCCTGTGATACGGAATACCGCACTTTCCCTTCCCCATGCCTGATCTGAAAAGGAAGACCCCATGGCCACCATGAAGGTGACATAGGTGGTGGACAGCGGCAGCTTCAGGGAAGTGGCAAAAGAGACCACGGCACTGGCCACCATGAGGTTCACCGAGGCCCGGATCAGGTCAAAGGATGGTTTTTCCCCGGCAGACCCGCCATGGTGGGCCGGAGTGGGGGTAATCCGGGCCGCCACATGCCGGCGGATGGCTTGTGGTATCACCGTGCGCAGAGAACTGAAAACATGATAGAACAGGGCCACGATTTTTCTGGACACCCAGATGGATTCGAACCGTTCCGGCCCTTCATCCTGTTTTCCCAGACTGATTTCGGTTTCCGTCACGGTTCGGGCTTTTTTGGATACCCACAGGGTGACCACCATGATACTGCCGGCAAGCAGCAGCAGCGCGGTCTGGGTCTGAACCGACTTGCTCAGCGCTTCCATGGTGATATTCATGGGATCCGTGGATGCCAGGGCCGTGGTAAAGGCCTTGAGACCGGCCAGGGGCACGCCGATAAAGTTGACCAGGTCATTGGCGGCAAACGCCATGGCCAGGGCAAAGGTGCCCACCAGGACAACGGGTTTTAGAATATTGATCTTGAAAATCGATATCATCATCTGGAGTATTACGGCCGAAACCACAAAGATCCCGCCTAAAATGGTCAGGGTATGGTGCTGAATCCAGGTCACGGCGTTTTCCGTCATGAAAGAGGCGCCTTTGGCACCTTTGATGAGGATGAAAAAGGTAATGGCGGTCATGGCCATCCCCCCCCATGCCGCGCCGTACCGGTTCAGACGCTTTCGGTAGTCAAAGGTGAAGATCAGCCTGGAAATGAACTGTACCACGGCCCCTGAAAAAAAGGAGATGACAATGGACAAGAGGATACCGCCCACAATGGCCATGGCCTTGGCCGTGTTGATATAATCCCACAGCGCCATGGTGCCGCCCACGGACTGGGTTAGTTTGATGGCGGAAACCGCCACGGCGGCCCCCAGCAGTTCAAACACAATGGATACGGTGGTGGAGGTGGGCAGGCCATAGGTGTTGAACAGGTCCAGCAGCAGGATGTCGGTGATCATCACCGCCAGAAAGATCACCAGCAGCTCGGGCATGGTAAAAAACTGGGGATGAAAAATCCCTTTTCTGGCCACCTCCATCATACCGCCTGAAAAAGTGACCCCTGCCAGAATTCCCAGGCTGGCCACAAGCATGATCACAACAAACGGGGCGGCTTTGGAACCGATGGAGGAGTTCAAAAAATTGACAGCATCGTTGCTCACCCCGATCATCAGATCGAAGCACGCAAACAGCAGCAGAATGCCGATAATGATATAGCAAAGTTCAAGGCTCATTGGATGTATCCTTGTGAGGGGTTGGATGAGATGATTTCAACCGCAAAATGGTGTCGTAAACCTGTTTTTTCGACAC
>JBFLKI010000288.1:0-12468 GCA_040883135.1 Desulfotignum sp.
CAGAAAAGATCCGGACGAAGGCACCTGGCTGGTGGAAGAGATGAAGGACGCCTATATTGAACTGCACCATCAGGGACACGCCCATTCGGTGGAAGCCTGGCATCAGGACCGCCTGGTGGGAGGATTGTACGGCGTGGGAATAGGGTGTGTGTTTTTCGGGGAATCCATGTTCAGCCTTGTGCCGGATGCGTCCAAGGCCGCGCTGGTCGCACTGGCCCGGCACCTGGATGCCTGTGGGTTTGATCTCATCGACTGCCAGGTGACCACGGATCATCTGCGCCGGATGGGGGCTGTTGAAATTCCCCGCTACCGGTTCCTGGACCTTTTGGGCCGTTCCATTATCCGACAGCCCGGTCCCGAGGTCTGGGAACGGCCATCCATTCCAGTCATATGACAGATATGACTGTCTTGACAAATTCGGATTCAACCCAATAGTCTTTGGTATATATTTATTTTGGAGGAAGCATCATGCTGCTCAAACTGTTTTTGTGTTTCACCCTGGTTCCCATCGTGGAATTGTACCTGCTCATCAAACTGGGCACGGTGATCGGTGGATTCAATACGATTTTACTGGTGATCCTTACCGGATTTGCCGGTGCCTGGCTGGCCAGAATGCAGGGCATGGTCACCATGCTCAAGGTGCGGATGAACCTGCAACAGGGGATTATGCCGGCCGAAGAACTGCTGGACGGGCTGATTATTCTGATTGCCGGACTGGTGTTGATCACCCCGGGGCTGATCACGGATGTCGCGGGCCTGTTGATGCTCTGGCCGCCAACCCGGAACCGTTTCAAACGGTTTTTGAGAAAAAAATTCGATGAGATGCAGGCCAACGGCAATATCAATATTACCCGGTATCATTGATAGCTTGTCCTGACGGGCACAAAAAAATAATCCGCTTAAGGAGATGTCATGTTTTTCGAACTGATTGAAACCCGCCGGAGCATTCGAAAATTCAGCTCCCGCCCGGTGGAAAAGGAAAAAATAGACCGCCTGATCGAGGCAGCTTTAAGAGCCCCTTCCTCAAGGGATTTCAAGCCCTGCCGATTTGTCGTGGTGGATGATCCGGGCCTTCTGGAAAAAATGGCTGATGCCAAACCCCATGGCGCCACATTTCTGAAAAATGCCGCCCTGGGTATTGTCGTGTGCGGGGATACCACAGCCAGTGATGTGTGGGTGGAAGATTGTGCCATCGCATCCACTTTTGTTCACCTGGCGGCCCATGAACTGGGACTGGGGTCCTGCTGGATCCAGATCCGGAAACGGGCACATTCACCGGAAAAAACCGCGGATGCCCATATCAAAGAGCTTCTCGATATTCCCGAGGCCCTGTCCGTGGCATCCATCATTGCCGTCGGATATCCGGATGAAGCCAAATCCGGTCATTCAAAACAGTCCCTGGCTTACGACAAGGCGTTTTTCAACTGTTTCGGGAAAGCCACCCCTTAAGCCGGCGCAACCCTTCCTGTGTGGATATTTCCGGAACATACCCCAGATCTCTCTTGGCACGGCTGATATCAAACCAGTGGGAGGTGGCCAGTTCTCTTGCCACAAACCGGGTCATGGGGGGTTCGGTTTCAATGCCCAGAAAGGTATAGAGTTTTTCAAAAAACCAGCCGGCGGCATACGCGGTCCGGGCGGAAACCCGTTTTTTGATGGGCGGCAGTCCGGCCGCGTCCAGAAACGCATTGGCCATCTCCCATTTGGACACCGGGTCATCCTGGCTGATAAAATAGATGTTGCCGGACAACGAGTGATTTTCTTCAAGTTTTTCTGCCGCCAGCACATGGGCCAGGGCGGCATTGTCCACATAAATGGTATCCACCCGATCATCGGTGCGGCCCACGATTCTCAGGCGGTTTGCCCGTTTCAAGATGCCCGGCACCAGATGGTTGTCTTCCGGGCCCCAGATCAGATGGGGCCGTAGAATTATGACATGCAACCCCAGGGTTGCCGCCTGGCACACCAGTTTTTCAGCGGCTGCCTTGGTCGCCGGATAAGGTGCCAGATAGGAATCTGGATAGGGAACCGATTCATCCACATTTTCCATGTCGCATTCATCAAACACCACACTGGGGGAGCTGGTGTAAATCAGGCGTTTCACCCTTTCGGACACACAAGCGGTCATCACATGCTCGGTGCCGGTCACATTCACGGCATGATAGGCCTCATACGGCCCCCAGATCCCCGGCTTGGCTGCCACATGAAACACGGTCTCCATCCCTTTAACCGCCTGTTTGACCGCAGCTGCATCCGTCAGGTCCCCTAAAATCTGGGGCACCCCCATCTGTGCCAGGGCCTTGTGATGATGCCGTGAAAACGATGTCACCGCATACTCGCGTTCCACCAGTTTTGTTACCAGGGCCTTGCCCAGAAAGCCGCCTCCGCCTGTCACCAGAACCTGTTTCATTGTTCCCCTGTCAAGATATGTTTATCCGGAATGACTTTTTCAACAATCCACTTGACAACGTCCGTGTTTTAAAGTAGATAAAACCCGTTTTTTGCTGAGCGGGAATAACTCAGTGGTAGAGTGCGACCTTGCCAAGGTCGAAGTCGCGGGTTCAAATCCCGTTTCCCGCTCCACACTTTCCTTGTATATACAATCACACCTTCAGCGCCTGACCCTGATTTTCCGAAATTCCCCATTCAAAGATCGCTGCCGCTGCTGTCAGATCAAACAGGGCCATGCCCACGGATTTGAAGAAAAAAGTGCGTCCCCCTGTATCCACAGGTCGCTCGAGCACGGATGAAAAGGTCTGGATCCTGTCTGTGGGCACCACCTGGTCCGCCAGAGGTCTGCTGATGTCTCCGGATTCTTCCACCGCAAACAGGGTATCCACATACACGGCGTCCGCGCCCTTTATCACCGCATCCGGAAACTCTTTCATCTCCGGGGTGAACGACCCGATGGAGATGAATGTCTTTCCCCTGACCTCGGACATATCCGCCTCAAACACAGGGTCAGAACTGGTGGTGGCGGCAATGATCACCTGAGACGCCTTCATCAGCTGTCGGGCGGATTGAGCGATCCGGCAGTTCACATGCGGATGGGCGCGCTCGATATCCCGGGCCATTTTGTGCGCGGCAGACGGGTTCAGATCCGCCAGCCACAGGGTCTTGATCGGTCGGTTGAACAGGAGAAACTCCGCCTGACTGCGGCCCTGGACGCCGGTGCCGATGATACCGGCCGTTTTCACCGATTCCGGGGTCAGACAGGCGACGGCCAGTCCTCCCACGGCCCCGGTCCGCCGGGCCGTCAACGCAGCCCCGTCCAGAATGGCCAATGGTTGACCGGTATGGCTGTCCGCCAGAATCACCATGCCGTTCACCACCGGAAGGCCTGATTCAGGGGCTCCGGGAAACACGGTCACCAGCTTGGTGGCCACATAGGTGTCGGTGAAACAGGGCATGAGCAGCAGCGTGTTTCCCTGATACGGCACATGGATTCGATCCGGCATATGACAGGCACCGGACCGCTGCACCAGATAGGCCTGTTCCACCGCTTTCTGAATAATTTCCAGAGGAACGCGCTCAATGAAACCTTGATTGAAATAATGCATCACCACCTCTTTTTTTTCAGGTTCACGCGACATGCCGTCCATCGATTTTGTCCAACCGTGGGGTTGCATTTTTTGCTGTCTTACCATAAGGATGGTCAAAACACCATAACGATACTTTGCCATGATCAAAAAAGGAGACCTGTTTGCACAAGATGGAAAAAATATTGTGTATCCGTGAAAACCGCCTGCCGGAAACGTGGATGACCCGGACGGCGGTGGTTCCGATGCCCCTTTCAGCATTTGTGGATCTCTGCGCGCGGGCCGGGTATGCATTCGTGGACCGGGGCATGGCTGAAAAAAACCCGGAATGGCAGCAGGTGATTCCGTATATCGTGCTTCAGACACCGGATCAGGACAAAACGGCCGTATATCTTCGAAATGGAAGTGAAACACGGCTCCATGATCTGTGGTCCGCCGGCATCGGCGGCCATATCAATCAGCAGGACCGGCCGGCATCAGAAAGTTCATTCCAGGACGTTCTTTTGTCCGGCATGATCCGTGAACTCGATGAAGAGCTGATACAGCGCCCGGCTGCAGACCAGCCGGTTTTCTGCGGCATCATCAATGAAACGGTCACAGAGGTGGGCAAGGTGCATCTGGGGGCGGTGTTTCAGATCCGGACAGCAACGCCGGCATCCTGGGCTCCAGGACCGGAGCTGTGCCGGTTTCAATGGATGCCCACCCGCGATCTGGCATCCTTGAACATGGAACGCTGGTCCGGTCTGGCCCTGGACCTGCTGAGCCGCCTAAAATAGCGGCTTCAGGCGTTTGGATCAGTGAGCTGTTTGAGGATATCGGCCATCACCCCTTCTTTTTTTTTCAGCACTTTGGATCCCCGGGTGATCTTGCACAGGCTGATACCGTATTTTTCAGCGATCTTCCGCTGGGGAATCCCTTGATGCAGGTCTTTGAGCAGTTTCCACCGCAACGTGAGATCGTCGAGTTCCGCCGGGGTAAACAGGTCCTTGAACAGCTGTTCCAGTGCATCTGTGTCTTTGATGGCGAAGATGATATTCAGCAATTCGCGGTCAATGGCCATGGGTTTTTCCGGTCTCCGTGAATGACTGCACCTCATAGATGAACACGGTCAGATCCCGGGTGTGCCATGCATCGGGATCCAGCCGGGCTTTGAGGCACAGTTGTGTTAAAAATGACGTTGGATCAGGCAGCTGTTCCCAGACCTGGGGCAGAAAGGTGGCCCGGTGAAACCCTTTTTCCACAATCACCCCGTGTCTGAACGGGATGACCTGATCGAGCAGATCTCTGGAATCTGAATGATCCAGTTTTTCAGGAACGGTCAGCAAACTGACTTCAATCTCGACATCCGCCAGTTCTTCCGGGGTGACCGGCGCAAACCGGGTATCATCGAAGGCCGCATGCCTGGCGTTTTCCCTGACCCCTTCCAGAACGGGTTTCACCGGTTCGATATTACCGATACATCCCCGGAGCCGGCCCTTCTTCTGAAGGGTCACAAACACCCCCCGCTTTTCCTCAAGCAGGCCGGCCGGAATATCCGACAGCTCAGGTACAAGTTGCTTGGGCACCGATAAATTCAGTTTCCGGGCAATTTCGGCCCGGGCCAGCTGGACCAGTTTTTTTCCGTATTCCGGTTTCCACTGTTCTTTCATAAGCACCTTTTTATACTTTCCATACCGGCACAACACTGTACCGGAATGGTCTTTGAAATCTCAGAATTAACTGTACCCGGCAAAATACTGTTGAACCAGTTTTTCAGCCAGGCCGGTATAGGTATCCGGGGTCAGATCCCGCATCCGCTGTTTTACGGGAACCGGTACTTTTTCAAGACCGTCCACAAAAGCATCCAGATCCTTTTTTTCAATTTTCCGGCCACGGGTCAAATCTTTGAGCCGTTCATAGGGATTTTGCTCTCCAAACACCCGCATGGCGGTTTGAAACGGTTCCGCCAGCAGTTCCAGATTGCTGTCCAGATCCTTTTGCAGGGCGGCCGGGTCCAGGTCCAGCTTGGACAGTCCCTTGATCGTATTTTTCACACCGATGGAAAAGTATCCCAGCGCCGAGCCCAGACTTCTTAACACCGTGCTGTCACTTAAATCCCGCTGGAATCTTGATTTTTGAAGCTTTACCGCCAGATGTTCCATCAGGGAAATGGCCAGGCCCATATTGCCCTCACTGTTTTCAAAATCAATGGGGTTCACCTTGTGGGGCATGGTGGAAGAACCGGTTTCTCCTTTGGCCACCCGCTGCCTGAAATATCCGATACTGATATATCCCCACATGTCCCGGTTGAAATCGATCAGCACGGCTGAGGCCCGGACCAGCGCATGCAAAAGACAGGACAGATACCGGTTGGGATTGATCTGGGTGGTGAACAGAATCGGGTCCAGCCCCAGACCGGAAGAAATAAAACGCCGGGATGCATCCACCCAGTCAATTTCAGGAAACACGAAATAATGGGCATTGTAATTGCCGGTGGCCCCGTTGATTTTGGCCTGGATGCCGACCTGTTCCAGATCGGTCTTTTCCTGATCCAGGCGCCAGGCGAAATTGACCAATTCCTTGCCCATGGTGGTGGGTGATGCCGGTTGACCATGGGTCCGGGACATCATGGGTATCGACTGATAGGTTTTTGCCTTGTGCCGGATCTCCTGAATACACCGGCCCATGAGTTCGCCTGTCAGCTGCCGTCCTTTTTTCATCATCAGTGCATAGGCGGTGTTATTGATATCTTCGGAAGTACAGGCAAAATGGACCCATTCCCTGATTTCCGACAAACCCAGCGTATCCAGTTTTTCCTTGATGTAATATTCCACCGCCTTGACATCGTGATTGGTCGTTTTTTCAATGGATTTGACCTGCTGCACGTCTGCCGGACCGAACTGATCCAGGATCCGGTCCAGGGCGGACGGATCCGTTGAAACCGCCGTCAGCTTCAAGTCGTACAAAATAAATTTCAGCCATTGAATCTCCACCAGGACCCGATGCCGGATCAGACCGGATTCACTGAAAATTTCAGCGAGTTCCTGTGTCAGACGGGCATATCGTCCATCCAGGGGTCCGATGGCGTTTACCGTTTCCATATCCACGTTCCTTTAAAAATTATAAATATTGATAATCATTTGACATTCCTGAGCAGATTCATTACATTCTGATGAATTTACCGGCGCAGTATACAAATACCAGACTGCCGGAAAATTGACAATCCCAAATACGTAACGGCAACCCCGTAGCAGGTGAAACGGATTCAGACATGTTTTTTCAGGAGTGACGCATATGGCCTTGACCAAAACGCTTATTACCGAACAGATTCAGACCCGGCTGGACCTCCCCAGAAACACCGCCTATGAAGTGATGGAGGAATTTCTGGAAATCATCAAAAGCACCATCGAAAGTGGTGAAGATATCATGATCAGCGGATTCGGGAAATTCTGCGTCAATGAAAAAAGCGCCCGGAAGGGCAGAAATCCGGCAACCGATGAGGAAATGACGCTTCCGGCCCGGCGCGTGGTAACGTTCAAATGTTCGGGAAAACTGCGGGAACGCATCAACTCCCGGACACTCCCCGTCCCGCCCCCCCGGTAGGATCTTCGCGCCCAGGATTCTTTTTGCATGCAATTGTTCATTACCGCAGACATCCACGGCAGCCTCACCACCTGGCTGACGATCCAGGCCCTGATGCAAAAAACAGATATTCTGGTAGTGGCCGGGGATCTGTTTGATACCCGGTACGGCAACCCCTCTCACCCGGATTACCATCCGGAAGCCATCCGCCGCGACCTGGGGTCTTTTGACAGGCAGATCTATTATGTATACGGCAATTGTGACGACCCGTCCTTTTTTCCCGGTCAAGATCACACCCTGACATTTTTATTCAACCACAAAACCGTGTTTCTCCACCATGGGGCTCCCCGGGTCCGGATACCGGTTGAGACGGACATCATTATCCAGGGACACACCCATGTCTGGTCTCTTGAAAAACAAAATCAACAGATTTACCTGAACCCGGGATCCCTGGCCTGTCCCAGAAAAGGTCCGGCTACGTTCGGCATTCTGGATGACACCCGTGCTTCCATCCGGTCCCTTGAAACCGGATCACCCCTGAAAACCATAATCCTGTGACCTGCTGAAAAATCATTGAGGAACTGTCATGACCGATCCCCGATTTATCCCTGTTGATCCTGGAAAGGATCCGCACCAGGACGCCTGGCTGACCGCTTTTTTTCTGGAAAACCACATTGATCCGTTTGCCTATCCCAATAAAGTGGCCACCATGGAACAGATCGAATTCATGGTGTATCTGGAAAACAAGGAGCAGTATTTCCCCTGTTCTGATGAGATGTTTACCGTCATCATGTCCCGCAATTCCCCGGACTATCTGCTGGAACGGTATCAGTCGGTCCAGGACAGGGTCATCCGGATGGTGGATGAATTCATTGAGTCTCCCTATGACAGAGCGTTTCTGACCGAGTTGATCCGGATCAAATATGCCCATGAGATCGAATCCCTGCTGATGATCCCGTCCCGGCTGGAAAAACGGCTATGTAAAATATTTGCCAGCCAGACCCATATTGAAAACCCCTATGCCGGAAAAAAGCAGGAAGAAAACCGCCGGGCTCAGGCCCTGTTGACTTCTGCTTCCTTTCATACCGCTTTGAACTTCATTGACGGGGCCATTCATCACCTGGAACAGTTTTCATTGACCTCCCTGAGAAAAAAAATCAAAGAGATCGAGCTGCAACGGCTGCTATCTATGATGTGTGCCGGTCATTTATGGGAGCAGGACCCGGAAAGCCCGCCATCCGTGGAAACGTTTCAACGCCTGTTTGAAACCCGGATATCCGGAAACGGTCTGCCGCATCTGATGGATCTCATCCATACCCAGAAAAGAAAGGTCCTCTGGCTTACGGACGAATCCGGCGGGGTCATGATGGATGTGGCGGTGGCCAAATTTCTGGCGGAACTGGGCCATCTGGTGATTCTGGCGGTCAAGGAAGCCCCGGTGTTCAAAAAAGTATCCATCACCGACACCCGCAATGATCCGGTTCTGGCAAAAAACCTTGAAGACAGCCATTTCATCTTTGAAAAAACCATCAGCAAGAACCGGCTGGTCCAGCTGCTCAAACAGGATGAAAACATCTATGTGGTGTCCGACGGCACCAAGGAAAACCTGAACCTGCTTCTGACCACCACCACGTTTGCCCGGATTTTCAAAGAAGTGGACTTTGTCGTTTCCCGGGGTCATGACCAGAAACGACGACTGATCCAGACCCATTTTCAGTTCACCCGGGATATCATCAACATGACCGTGGAAGATCATGACGGCAGCCCGGGGTTGTCCATTGTCTACAAACCCCGGCATCCGGAATACATTTACTTTTCCCACCGGGATCTGGAGGAGCGTGCCAACCGCATCATCGACCAGATGAAGGCCGCCAAAGCCAAAAACATGACCGTGATGTTCTACAGCGGCATCATCGGTTCCATTCCCGGCAAAATCGATGTGGCCAAAAAAATCATGACCCGGTTTATCGATCATCTGAAGAAACAGTATCCGGATCTGTTTGTCATCAACCCGTCCAAATATTATGAGCCGGGCATGGATGCGGATGACCTGATGTATATGTGGGAAATTGTCCAGACCAGCAAACTCATCGATGTGTGGCGATTCCAGACCGCTGAAGACATCTCCAAAAGCTTTGCCCTGATGAACCGGAAGGTGCCGCCGGAATGGATCGGCAAAGACGCCACCTACAGCACCGGATGCACCAAGGAGATGCATATTGCCCAGGAAGTGCTGAAAACCAACCCGGAAATGCAGATCACCGGCCCTTCCCTGGACAAATTCATGCGGCGGAATGAATACGGGGTGGGCAGCATGTATGACCAGCGGTTGGCGGATCTGTGACCGGCATCACTTCCATGACAGATAATGGACGTTAAAGGGATCATGGGCCATCTCCAGAACCTGAATATGGCTGAACCCGGCCTGTTCAAGCAGTGACACGGCCCGGTCCCTGCCCCACATCATGCCCAGGCCCCGGCCTTGATCGGACAGCCCGACGGGCATGCAGTGCATGAGACTGACCGTGTAAAGAAACGGACCCATGGGATGGTCCATATTGCCTTCAATGTGACTGGCCGCATCGATATCAATCATGGAAAACAGGCCCCCCGGTGCCAGCATGTGCCGTACCCCTCTCAGCGCGGCCAGCGGATGGGACTGGTCATGAATGGCGTCAAACGCGGTGATATAATCAAATTTTTTTGAAATCCACGGGTCTTTTTCAATGGCGGCCGCATCTTTTTTTTCAAATGTCAGGTTGTCGAGGCCGAGATCCGCGGTGATCTGTCTGGCCTGATCAATGGCGGCCGCGTCATTGTCTATGCCCACAAATGAGGATGCAGGATAATGCCGCGCCATCAGGTGCAGGGCAATGCCCTGACCGCAGCCCAGATCGCACACCCGGATCCCTTTGTTGAGCCGGGTCACCAATTGTCCATCATCCACCTGAGGCAGAAAATGCTGAATCAGCACCTGCCGGTGCTTGGCATGGGACAGCTGGGACATGAAGGCCTGAAACCTTGGGTAGGCGGAAAACTCGATGCCCGCGCCGGTTGAGAAATCTTCCACCACCCGGGCCATGGCAATCTGTGTAAGCAGCGGAATTTCCTGGGCATACACCCCCATGTTGCCGCTGCCGGCGTTGCGGGTCAGCAGGGCCGCATGGGCCGTGGGAAGATAAAATCTTGGTTCGGCGGATCTGTTTTCACTGACCGACGGGTCAGGCGGATGGATCTCAATAATCTGCCCGGTGCACATGATACCGAGCCATTCTTCCACATACCGCCGGTGAAGTTTGGCAGCCCGAGCCAGTTCCCGGCCGGTGACCGGCCGGTCCAGTTCCGCCATCACATCGAAAATCTTTAATTGATATCCCAGGGCCAGGCCCAGATTCAATGCCCCATGATTGAGAATATCCGTCAGCCGCCGGCTGAAGTCGGCCTGTCTGTCCTGTGTCATTTTTTCCGGTTCCTTTGTGTTCAATGTTGCATTCACGTCATCACTATCGGTACTATACTTGAATCGTTCTGAAATTCAACTCCACGATGAAGGGACTTTCTTCAATTTCCTTGATTTTTCCTCGTCTTTCAGATAGGTTATGAACCTTGTTTGCATTGTTTTTGGAGGGGGGTCCATGCCCGTAGTCCGTTTACAAAATGTGTCCAAATCCTTCAATAATCAGCAGGTGATCGATGACTTGAGCCTGGAAGTTCGCAAAGGCGAATTTCTGACCCTGCTCGGTCCGTCCGGGTGCGGGAAAACCACGGTGCTCCGGCTGATTGCCGGCCTGGAAACCTGTGACACAGGGTCGGTGTTCATCAACGGCCGGGACCAGACCCGGCTGCCGGCCTGCGATCGGGATGTCAATACGGTGTTTCAAAGTTATGCATTGTTTCCCCATATGACCGTGTTCGACAACATCGCTTTTGGACTGAAACTCAAAAAAATTCCCTCCCGCCAAATCCGGGAGCGGGTCAGGGAAAGTCTGGCTCTGGTGAAACTGGAAGGTCTGGAATCCCGATCCATCCACCGTCTTTCCGGCGGTCAGCAGCAGCGGGTGGCCATTGCCAGGGCCATTGTGAATCAGCCGTTGATTCTGCTGTTGGACGAACCCCTGAGCGCCCTGGACTACAAACTGCGAAAACAGATGCGGTTGGATCTGCGGCAGCTTCACCGGCAGCTGGGTATCACCTTTGTGTTTGTGACCCATGACCAGGAAGAGGCGTTGACCCTGTCCGACCGGGTGGTGGTGATGAATCACGGCACCATTCAGCAAACCGGGACCCCAAAAGATATTTATGAAACGCCGACCAATCTGTTCGTGGCGGATTTTGTGGGAGAAAGCAACCTGTTCGACGCCAGAGTGATCCGTACCCGGGACACGGACATGGAGATCCGGTTCCACGGTATTTCCAAAACCGTGCAGAACCGCCGTGGTTTTCATTCCGGGCAGGCGGTCAAGGTTCTGCTGCGGCCAGAAGACATGACCGTGGAGCGGATCCGGGAACATTGTCCGGAAGGATGGCTGCCCGGCCGGGTCAAAGAGATGATCTACAAAGGCACCACCGTGGATCTGATCATCCGCCTGGAAAGCGGTCAGGAGGTGTTTGTCACCGAATTTTTCAACGAAGACGATCAGGATATTTTCTACGACGTGGATGAACCCGTATGTGTTTCCTGGATCAATGGATGGGAGGTGACCCTGGCGGATGAATGAGAGACAGGGATTCAAGTTCATTGCCGTTTTTCTGAACATGGGCTGGTTTGCCATGTTCGTTCTGATTCCCGGCATGATGGTGGTGGGCATCAGTTTCATGAGCCGGGATACCGGGACGTTCTTCAGCCTGCCCCCTACCCTGTCCCATTACCGGGAGCTGCTGGATCCGGTGTATGCCAGAGTCCTGGCCCAATCCCTGATCTATTCCCTGAACACCACGGTTCTGTGTCTTATGATCAGTTACCCTTTTGCCTGGATACTCTCACAGGGACCCAGGCAAAGGCGGGCCGTGCTGCTCATCATGGTGATCATCCCCTTCTGGACCTCTTCGCTCATCCGGACCTATGCCCTGGTGATACTGATGAAGGCCAACGGCATCATCAATACCCTGCTGATCGGCGCAGGCATTATTTCTGATCCACTGACCCTGTTGTATACAGATTTTGCCGTGTACGTTGGCCTGGTATATACACTGCTGCCGTTCATGATTCTGCCGTTGTACGCGGTGATGGAGAAAATGGACCGCCGGCTGATGGAAGCGGCAAGGGATCTTGGGGCCACCGGATTTCAGGTGTTCTGGCGCGTGGTTCTGCCGTTGTCGCTGCCCGGTGTGATGGCCGGGTGCATCATGGTGTTTCTGCCGGCCATGG
>JBFLKI010000048.1:0-5101 GCA_040883135.1 Desulfotignum sp.
GAGACGCAAAAGGATCTGTCCCGGATTCAGGCGGACATGGCGGCCCGGGACGACCAGGACACCCGGCGTGCCCAGGCTCCGTTAAAACCCGCATCGGATGCGGTTCTCATCGATTCCTCCCGGCTCACAGCCCCCCAGGTGGTAGATGAGATGCTCACGTATCTTTAGAATCGGCAAATCAATGGATTATTTTATTGATTTTTTTTTTGCTGATTGCTATAAAGATAAATTGTACTTGCACTCTTTGACCCTGTTTGACCATTCAATGGGTGCGGGTAACTAAATTCGATTAGGGGGATTAATATTAATGAACAACATTGCTCAAGAGAACGAAAACCAGGAAATGAATACTGAAGAGTTAGAGACACAGGATGTGGACGTCGAGGCCCGGGATGCTGAATTGGACATTGAAGAAGAATCCAGTGAACCCCAGGAAGTGAATGCCCTGTCATCGGAAACGGAACTGACCGGTGAAGAAACCATGGAAGAACTGCTGGGTATTTATGAATCCAGCCTCAAAAAATTCGAGGAAGGACAGGTCGTCACCGGCACTGTCATCTCTGTGGGCCGGGACATGGTCCTGGTGGATGTGGGATATAAATCTGAAGGCCGGATCTCTATTCAGGAATTCATTGATGAGCAAGGCAATGTCAAGGTCAAGGTGGGTGATCAGTTCGAGGTCATGATAGAAGTCTGGGATGAAGAAGAGGAAACCGTGCTTCTGTCCCGAGACAAAGCCAAAAAGGTCAAGGTGTGGGACGCCATCAAGGATATCTATGATGCCGACGGCACCATCGAGGGCGTGATCACCAATCGGGTCAAAGGCGGATTTTCCGTGGATATCGGCCTCCAGGCATTTCTGCCCGGATCCCAGGCCGACCTGCGCCCCATCCGCAACATGGATGAAATGGTCAACAAGACCTATGAGTTCAAGATTCTCAAGTATAACAAGAGACGCAACAATATCGTGCTGTCCCGCCGGGTACTGCTGGAAGCGGAGCGGGAAAAACTGCGGGCCGCCACTCTGGAGGCCATCGAGAATGACAAGGTCATGGAAGGGATCGTTAAAAATATCACTGAATACGGTATTTTCGTGGACCTGGGCGGTGTGGACGGACTGCTGCATATCACCGATATTTCCTGGGGCCGGGTCAAACATCCGTCTGAACTGTATTCCGTGGGCGATAAAATCACTGTCAAGATTCTGTCCTATGATTTTGAAAAGGAACGCGTGTCTCTGGGCATGAAACAGCTGACACCGGATCCCTGGACCACGGCGGTGGAAAAATATCCCATCGGTTCAAAGGTGATGGGAAAAGTGGTCAGCCTGACCGATTACGGCGCGTTCATTGAGCTCGAAGAAGGCGTGGAAGGTCTGATTCATGTCAGCGAAATGTCCTGGACCCGGAAAATTCGGCATCCATCCCAGATGGTCACCGTGGGAGAGCAGATCGAGGCGGTGGTTCTGGACCTGAAACCGGACAACCGTCGGATTTCTCTGGGCATCAAACAGACCCAGGAAAACCCCTGGGAAGTGATTTCCCAGAAATATCCGGTGGGCACCATCATCGAAGGCAAGATCAAGAACATCACCGAATTCGGCCTGTTCATCGGTATTGACGATGATATCGATGGCCTGGTGCATATTTCCGATATTTCATGGACCAAGCGGATCAAACATCCGTCTGAAATCTACAAGAAAGGGGATACCATCCAGGCGGTGGTCCTGGATATTGACAAGGCCAATGAACGGTTTTCTCTGGGTATCAAGCAGACCCAGGCGGATCCCTGGGAAACCGTTGCCCAGCGATATGAAGTGGGCAAGGAAATTTCGGGCGTCATTACCAATCTGACGGATTTCGGTGTGTTCGTGGAACTCGAGGAAGGCATTGAAGGTCTGGTGCATGTATCTGAAATCAGTAAGGAAAATGTCAAAAGCCCCAAAGACCATTACCAGGTGGGTGACAGCATTACCGCCAAGGTCATGAATATCAATTCTGAAGAGCGCCGCATCGGACTTTCCATCAAACGGCTGGAAGACGATGATGATGACAGATATCTGGAGGAATTTGCCAAAAATATGAAACCGGCCACATCTTCCTTTGGAGAAATTCTGCGTAACAACATTCAGGAGCAGATCGAGGCCAACAAGGCTCAGGAAGACAAAAAAGACAAGTAAAATACGCACAGCCGTGGTGTTCAAACCACTGAAATAGATGTGCAGACGACTGAGTGGTCAGGGGCCGGGTAATTTTTTTGCCCGGCCCTTTTTGTGCATGATCTGGAAAAAAGGAGACGCCCATGTTTTCACGACGACATCCGATACTTTTTTTTCTGCTGATTCTGGCAGCTTTTGCCACGGTAATCTGTACGGGTGCGATGCTTGTGGTTTTTTCCATCTCCCGCATGATGGTCACCACGGCGGTGTCTTTTGAAGAGCCGCAGGGAAACATCGGCGTCGTCGAGGTGACCGGTCCGATTTTATCTTCCAAACAGGTGATTGAACATATCAAGAAATTCCGGGAAGATGACGCCATCAAGGCCATTGTGATCCGGGTGGACAGCCCCGGCGGCGGCGTCGGTCCGTCCCAGGAAATTTTCACGGAACTGATGCGGACTCGGCCTGTCAAGACCCTGGTCGCTTCCATGGGATCTGTGGCGGCTTCCGGCGGGTATTATGTCGCGGCCGGGGCACAGGCCATCGTTGCCAGTCCAGGGACCATCACCGGCAGTATCGGTGTGATCATGGAGCATGTCAATCTGACGGAACTGATAGGCAGGATCGGTATTTCTCCTGTGGTCATCAAAAGTGGTGAATTCAAGGATCTGGGGTCTGTGTTCCGGGAGCTCAAAGACGCTGAGAGACAGTTGCTTCAGCAGCTGGTGGATGAGCTTCACCTCCAGTTTGTATCGGATGCGGCCCGGGCCCGGAATATGTCGACGGAAGAGATGGCCGAAATTGCGGACGGCCGGGTCTATACCGGGCAGACCGCCCTGGATCTGAATCTGATCGACCGCATGGGGAATCTGGAGGATGCCGTGGCCCTGGCGGCTGAACTGGCTGAACTGGATGAAGATCCTGTACCGGTGTATCCTAAGGACAACCCGATATCGGTTCTGCGGAAACTGACACAGACGCTACTCAAAGATCTCGATATCTCCGGCGCCATAACGGATAATCTCCGGTTCATCATCGATCAGGGAAATCACTGAAGAGGGAGTGCCGGGAACCGGTCCGGCGTCGATAACGACATCCAGTCGGTTGCCGAAATAGTCGTGGAGCAGGGAGGGGTCCTGGAACACGGTGCCTTCGGGATCGGTGGCGGATGTGGAGATGATGGGATTACCCAGACCCAGCGCCAGTGCCAGCGCGATTTTGTTGTCCGGCACCCGGATCCCGGCGGTTTTCCGGTTGGTGAGCATGATTTTGGGGACCATCCTGGACCCGGGCAGCACAAAGGTATACGGTCCGGGCAGCAGCCGTTTCATGTTCCGGTAGGCGATGTTGGACACCTTGGCATACGTGGCGATATCTTTCAGGTCCGGACAGATGAAACTGAATGGTTTGCTGGGACTTCGCTGTTTGATGGCATACACCTGCTCAATGGCTTTTTTGTTCATGATGTCACAACCGATGCCGTAAAAGGTGTCTGTGGGATAGGCGATGATACCGCCTTTGCCAAGGATTTCCACCACCCGGGAAATCAGTCTTTCCTGGGGATTGTCCGGATTTATTTTCAGCAGCATGGGATGGTTTCCTCTAAATTTCAATTCAATCTATCAGTATATCATGTCTGCCGCGTGAGGCAAGCAAAAACCTGTTGTCGTTTCAGGACTTGACCCTGGGCATGAGCGGCGGTATGGTAAGATGATTTTCTTGAAAAAAAGGAGCCCAGTATGGAAAAACAGGTTCTCATTCCCGTGGATCACTCCCGGACATCTTTGCAGGCGGTCAGATATGCGGCCCGGGTATCATCGTTTATCAAAGACCTGCATTGTGTATTGTTTCATGTCCAGGCTCCGGTTTCCCTGTACCTGAAAGAGGAAGCCGCCAGAGACATGCATGTCCGCGTTCAGATGAACAAGGCCTTGAAAAAGAATGAGGCCGCCGCCATGAAGATTTTGACTCAACTCAAGTCAGAAATGATGGATGCCGGTTTGCCGGAAGACCGCATCCGTCTGCTGACCCGTCCCAGAGAACTCGGACTGGCTCAGGATGTGATCGAATATGCCCAAAAAAACCTGCTGGATGCCATTGTGGTGGGGCGGCGGGGCGTGGCAGGAATTCAGAAATTCTTTGATGCCAGCGTTTCCGAAGCGATTCTGGAACGATCCCAGGTGATTCCCGTGTGGATGGTGAACAAGGATGCCAGCCAGGATTCGCCTGAAAAGATTCTGGTGGCCATTGACGGTTCTGAAGATGCCTTGCGGGCTGTGGATCATGTGGGGTTCATGGTGTCGGAAAACAAAGAGATCCAAGTCACTTTGATCCATGTAACCAACACGGCCCGCAATTATTGTGAAATCGATCTGGAGGCGGATCCGGAATTTGTTCAGATCATCGAAAAAAAAGACCGGGCCTGTGTGGATCAGTTCTATCCCAAAGCCATGGAGAAATTCGAACAGATGGGGCTGTCAGGGGATCAGGTGTCGGTCCACACCCTGGAAGGCTCCCGGCGCATCGGGCACGACGTGGTGGCTTTTGCGGAAAAAAACGGATTCAACACCCTGGTGATCGGCCGGCGCGGTATCAATAAATCCTTTTTCATGGGGTCGGTGTCCCGGCAGATCATCAGCCAGGTATCGGATTGTGCGGTCTGGATCGTACCGTAAACGGTCGCCGGACCCCTCAGGTGTCCCCGAAACTGATACCCAGGGCCCGGGCGGTCATCACCAGTTCGCCATCCTCGGGCACGGTGCGGATCCGGTCCACGGCATCGGCGAGCAGGACCGGTGCGATCCCCGTACCGGTGAGAGCCGCCATCATGCCGAACTGTTTTTGCGCGATCATCTGAACCGCATACACCCCGAACCGGGTACACAGCTGGCGGTCAAACTGGGTGGGGGTCCCGCCCCGCTGCAGATGGCCCAGCACCACGCA
>JBFLKI010000049.1:0-6137 GCA_040883135.1 Desulfotignum sp.
CGATACCTATGTCACAGGCCGTCTGAGGGAAAAACTGGCCATATATCATGGGCACAACACGGACAATGCCTTCTGGGGATGGAACCGGGCCTGGCTCCATCCCAGATTTGTGCACTGGGATATTCAGAAATTTCTGCCCCGCATCCAGGTGCCGGTGCTGGCCATTCAGGGGGAGGAAGATCCTTACGGCACCCCGGCCCAGCTGTCCGCCATCCGGGAACAAGCAGTGCATGCAGTCACCCGGCTTATCCCGGAGTGCGGCCATGCCCCGCACTTCCAGCAACCGGAACGGATGCTGGCCGATATGGCCGCCTTTATCCGGACCCATCTGGAATAATGGGCTGACGCCATTGACAAATCACGGGTTCTCTGGGATATAAACCCCATTTAACAACCCTTCAAAAAGGAAACGCGGCGTGACCGGTGTCAGTGAAATTCTGGTTCTGATTCTTTTGATATCCTGTATCCTGATCCTTCCCAGGATACTTAAACCCCAGCCGGCCGAAAATCCTAAGGAAACAATCGCCCGGTTGTCCCGAAAAAAAAGGGCCGCCATCGTGGCATCGATCCTGTATCCCATTGCCGTCGCACTGGTGATCAAGCCCTGGGAAGGGCACCTGTTGAAATGTGCGGTCATCGGCCTGGTCCCGGTGATTCTGGCCTGGGCGCTTTACTGGGTGGTAACGGCCCCGAAAAAATAAAGCGGTTTCATCCGGCTGTCTCCAATATTTTTGCCGCACAAAAAGCCGGCCCGATTCTGTGTTTCAGAATCGGGCCGGCGGTTGACTACAGATCACATATGTCCGGACAGATCATTCAGTGATGATTGTCTCCTGTATCATTCATGGTATCGATGGCGGATTTGACAATGCAGTAGGTCAGACCGGCGCCGAGAATGCCGATGGCATACCAGAACCCGCCGAAAAAAAGCAAATGCCCGATGTCCCATACCCACTCGAAAATAAAGGGAAACATAGTTTTTCTCCTTTCCTAAGATTCCTGGACCTTGGACCGATTCAATTCCAGCTCCTGGGGAAATACCGGCAGGTACCGGTAGGCGAACGCGATTAAAATGATGCCGTAGGCCACCGGCAGGATCGTGGTGGCCACTTCCTGCCAGGACGGAATATACAACGCCCAGGTATCAAAGGGCATGACCGGCACCGCCATGATCTGGAGCACCATGACCCAGCGGTTCAAAGAGACCCCGATCACCGCCAGTATGATGGCGATCAGCCGAAATGTGGGATTTTCCCGGGTGGATTTGTTGATGAGCAGAAGCCCGGGGATCACACCGCAGACAATGACCTCCGCCACCAGAATCCAGTACCCGTAAAATCCATTGTTGGTGTAGAAATGGCTCAGCTCGAATCCCAGCCCCGGCGCGGTATAGTACGCCCAGTACCAGGTATCGATCAGTTTGGCGATCATATAGGTGACGATCATCCATCCGGAAATCTTGGCCAGCAGATGAATCACATTGTCTTTCACCAGTTTCTTACCGGTCACCGCCTCGGTGATCCGGGTGACCAGCAGGGTGAAGCAGGGCCCGAATGCCGCGGCCGACCAGGTGAACAGAAAAAACGACCAGGGCCAGATCAACAGGCCTTCCCGGACCGCGAACGGCCGGCCGTACATCACACCGGCCACCCCGCCCAGCGACCCTTGGTGAAAAAAGGACAGAAACGCACCCGTGGCGGCAAAAATGGCCATCACACCGTGCATGTTATGGGCCAGGTGATGAAAAAACGGCACCTTGTTGAGCTGCCGGTTTTCCAGGATATTGGGGATGAACTCGATGGTCAGCACCGCAAAGTAGCAGGACAGACAGAATGCCACTTCCGTGAGCATGGAATGCACATTGGCATGCCAGAAAATAAACCATCCACGCAGCGGCTGCCCGATATCGATGGCCAGAATCAACAGGGCCGAGCTGTAACAGATAAACCCGATGATCACGGCAAAATTGATAATGTTTTTCAGGTCATCCACCTTGAAAATATATTTGAGCAGACCGGTGAAAAACGCCCCGCCACCCAGCGCAATGACGGCCAGGTCCGCCCAGATCCACAGGGCAAACCCGTAATAGTCATTCATGTTGGTCTGGTTCAATCCTTTGAACCAGACCAGCAGCATGGCGTATACGCCCCAGAGCAGCACCGCTCCCACAATGGCGATCCCCAGCATGAATTTGGGGAATGAACACCGTTTGGCACCTTCAGGTATTAATGCAGCATCCATCATTCAATTACTCCTCACATCGATTTTGGATTTTCTATTCATGGGAAGCCGACCCATACACATTCTTCTCCTTGTCCCATTCCCCGTCCAGATAGTGGTCTCCCATCTTTCGAATCCATTCCCGCTCGGACATGTAATACACTTTGGGGTTGGTTCCGAGCCGTTCCAGCAGCCGGAACACTTTGGGATTTCTGGATTTTCCCACCACATCCGGATTCAGCGGATCCGGATGGGGATCGGGTTTGACGATCTGGTGAACCATGTGGGAGGGATTGTTCAGGTCACCGAAAACAATCGCGCCGGCCGGGCAGGCCGTGGTACAGGCTGTCTGATAATCCGCTTCCGGGACCTCATCCGTCCGGTTCACATAGGCTTTTTCCCGGGCCAGCTGATACCGGTGATAACAGAAACTGCATTTCTCCACCACCCCCCGCATCCGCGGAGATACATCGGGGCTTAGATATTTTTCCATGCCTTCAGGCCATACGGGATCCCACCAGTTGAAATACCGGGCATGATACGGGCAGGCCGCCATGCAGTACCGGCATCCGAAACACCTTGTGTAAATCTGGGAAACGATGCCGGTGTCATATCCGTAATCCGTGGCGGTTGCCGGACAGACCGACACACAGGGGGAATGCCCGTGGTCTCCTTTTCCGCCGCAGTGCTGGCAGGGTCTGGGAAGGTACGCCACCTCCGTGTCCGGAAACGGTTTGCCGTTGGTCAGCCTGTAAACCCGCATCCAGGTGATGCTGTCTTTTTTGTCGGACTCGTCTTCCTTGAACGGCACATTGTTTTCAGACATGCAGGACACCGCGCAGGTACCGCATCCGGTGCATTTGTCCAGATCGATCACCATGCCGTACTTGTGTGCTTTTTTATCGTGTATCATCAGAACCTCTTTGAAAATTTGTCCACATCCGTTTAGGTTAGGCCTTTGAAATTCCGGCTCTGATGCCGAAGGCGGCATCCATGCCGGAACCCGGCTCAATTGTCGGTGAAATCAATTCATTGATATTCACCCCCTTGCCTGACACATATCTGTTGTTCAATGTGTGTCCAAGGCCTTTGACCATACCGATGACACCGGGCATGATCCCGTCATTGAAATGCACCCGCACCGGAACAGATCCCGCAGGGGTTGTCAGTGTGGCAAACCCGCCGTCTTTCAGATTATTGGCCGACTGGGGATTGATTTCCACAAACATGTCCGTTCCCTTGATAATGCGATCTGATACGGTTTTAATGGCAAAGGGAGAGGGGGCCGGCACCGTGGGCGGCACCCGGAAATTGTCAATGGGAATCAGGGTGAATTCCTGATCTCCCGCCGGTTTCACTGTTTCCGGATTTTCCGCCAGAAAACTGAAATCCGTCTCCACCGATCCGGCCGGGGGTTGATCCATCAGTACCACATGGCCCTTGCGGGACAATGAATTCCAGATTTGCCCGGCCACCTGTTTGAGGCAGTGTTCGTAACTATCCCATGGAAAACTTTGCGCCACGCCACCGCCTAAGGCTCTGGCCAGGGCGATCACCACATCGCCGGGGCTGCGGGTGTCGAACACCGGTTTGACCATGGGGCTGGACAGTCCCACTACGGAAGCAGCCAGGCCGGCTCTGGACGGCACGTCTTCCATTTGTTCCAGAAATGTGGATACCGGCAGAATCACGTCCGATGCCATGGCGGTTTCATCCATGAACGATGACACACAGACCTTGAAAGGAATTTTTTCAAACGCGGCTGCAACCCGTGACGGATCATTCAGGGCAAAGCAGGGATTGGCATTGAAGACAAGCAGCACTTCAACCGGCGATTCACCGGACTGATCGATCCGGGTTACCAGCTCCTGAACCGATGCGGCCAAAGGTTCAGCAGCCGCACCCCTTTGCGCCATATCGTCTTGAACCGGATCCGGAAAGCTCAGGTAATCCGGCAACTGTTTGACAAATGCGCCCCCTTTTTTGTTGATATTGCCGGTCAGGCAGTTGAGGGTATGAACGGCGGCAAATTCCTTGAGACTCTGGGCCCCTTCACCGCGTCCTTTTCCCGGCAGGGCCACAGGCATTTTTGCCTTGGCAAAGGCGATGGCGGTTTTCTGGATGTCCGCCGCACTGACCCCGGTGACAGCGGCCACTTTGTCCAGCGGATATTCTTTCTGTACCATTGCGTTGAACCGCATGAACCCGCCTTTGAATCCCTGGGCGAACACCGGATCAAACAGGTTTTCCTTGAGCAGGACCCCGCACATGCCCATGGCCAGGTCCGCCTCGGTCCCCGGATTGACGGGAATCCACTTGTCGGCGCCGGCCGCGGTATTGGAAAGCCGGGGCTCGATCTGCACCAGCGTGGCTTCCCGCTGTTTCCGGCCGGCCATCGCCTGGATACAGGCCACCGGTGATCCCCATCCGTCGATCAGCCCGGCACCGAAACTCAGAATATAATCGGAGTGCGCAATATCAAATCCCAGGGTACGGTCCGGACCGTGAAGGGTGGTTGCCGTAAGGACCAGCCAGGATTCCAGATCCGGCATGGTCAGACAAGTAGGGGAACCGAATGCGGCCATGAAATGATTGAACAACCCGGCTACCGACCCTTGGCCCGAACCGGTGATGCAGGCCAGGGCTTCCGGGTGCTGATCTTCTTGCAGCTGTTTCAGCCTGCCGGTCACCAAGGCAACGGCCTCATCCCAGGAGATGGGCACGAACCGCTGGTTGACTTTCTTCATCGGCGTTTTCACCCGACTGGGATCATACAGGTATTGAAGTCCGGCAATCCCGTGCAGGCAGACCCCGCCGTCATTTACCGGATAGGAGTCCTGACCTTCAATTTTCACCGGCCGGCCGTCGATTTTTCTCACGGTGATGCCGCAGGCCCCGGGACACAGATTACATACCGATCGGTCATAGGAAATTTCTCCGACAGGCGGGACCGGAGTCCAGGGCCAGTTCTGTGTCCAGATGGAAAAATCATCCGTAAGCTTGGCTCCCACGGGAGAAACTGCAATGCCTGCCACCGCGCCGATTCCCAATCCCAAGAAGCTTCGTCTGTCAACTTTCATATATAACATCCTCTATAAAGTGTTGAATTCTTGTGTATGGTCTATTTGTGGCACTGAAAGCAATAGCCCTTGTGTCCGGTTTCCTCTTCGTGACATACCGCACAGTCATTCATTTTCATGCGGTCCCAGGGGTTCTTTTTGATGCCCCAGATGTTTTTTCCCCAGATATCCCGGCTGTATCCGGTAAGCCGGTTTTCCTCGTAGGGTCGGGAGGTCCTGGCTTCGGCGATGGGGCCATGGCAGGTTTTGCAATCCATTCCCGCCGCCTCGATATGGGCCGCATGGGAAAAGAAAACACAGTCCGGCTGCCTGGCATAGACATACCAGGGAACTTCCCGCTCTTTTGCCACATATTCAGACGCAAAAATCGCCTCGTCCTTTGTCTCTCCCATGGGTTCATCCGTGTGGCAGTCCAGACAGGATTCCATTTTGGGAATCCCTGAGAAGGTGCCGTCATCCCGGAGATAATGGCAGGATTCGCAGTCCCCGGCCTCCTCCACATGAAGCACGTGATCGAAATTAAAAGGTTGCTCGTGTTTGGAATAAAGCAGTTTGGGGAACAGGAGCCAGCCGGACAGGAAGCATATCAGAAATGCCACAATAAAAAAAATGACACCCAGCCCCAGGCCTGTGTCATTTTTCGGGTCACCGGCAGTGCCTGCTGTCGCACCATCCATGGAACCGTGTTCAGTTTTGTTTTCTTTCTCACTCATGAAAACCCCATCCATGTTAAAAAGTTGATATTTACACTATATCCTTTTTATCCAGGCACTTGCCGGGACATATTTTTTGCAGCCAGTGGTTCCCACCGGGCACATTTGGTCTTCACACAGCACA
>JBFLKI010000289.1:0-9098 GCA_040883135.1 Desulfotignum sp.
ATGCCCTTGTCCTGGAGTGTGGATACCAGGGCTTCTCCAATACCAAGCCGGGAAATGACCGAGGCGACATCCAGTTTCGGATTGGAAACAAACGTTTCCGCAGCCGTGCGCACGGCTTTCTGATCTCGGGGGGTGTATGCCCGAAGGGCATGCTGGATCCGGTTTCCCAGCTGGCCGAGAATGTCGTTGGGCACATCATCGGGAAACTGGGAACAGAAATAGATGCCCACCCCTTTGGACCGGATGATGCGTATGACCTGTTCAACCCTCTGGATCAGTGCAGGCGGTGCATCATCAAAAAGCAGATGGGCTTCATCAAAGAAAAAAACCAGCCTGGGTTTTTCCATATCACCGATTTCAGGAAGTGTTTCAAAAAGTTCTGATAGCAGCCACAATAAAAATGTTGAATAAAGCCGGGGTTTTAAAATCAGTTTATCCGCCGCCAGAATATTGATGACCCCTTTTCCGGTCAGATCCGTGCGCATTAAATCGGCAAAATCCAACGCCGGTTCACCGAAAAAGTTGCGTCCGCCTTCCTGTTCCAGGGACAGAAGGGACCGCTGGATCGCGGCGATGGACTGGGGGCTGATCAAGCCGTAGACCGAAGAGATTTCCTTGCGATGGGCTGCCATATATCCCAACAGGGCCCTTAAATCGTCAATATCAAGCAGCAGCAGGCCCTGGTCGTCCACCAGCTTGAATAAAATGTCAATGATGCCGGACTGGGTGTCATTCAACTCAAGGATACGGCTTAACAGGGTGGGGCCCATTTCACTGATGGTGGTGCGGACGGGGTGGCCGGATGTGCCGTAAATATCCCACAGCACTACGGGATTTGCTTCAAAAACATGGTCCTTGATTCCGATTTGCTCGATGCGCTGCCGGATTTTATCGTTGGGCGTTCCCGGGGCGGCCAGTCCGGCCACATCTCCTTTGACATCAGCCATGAATACCGGGACCCCCATCCGGGAAAAGCCTTCCGCCAGAACAAGCAGGGAAACCGTTTTTCCGGTACCGGTGGCACCGGCCACCAGGCCGTGCCGGTTCGCGTATTCTGCAAGCAATCGGACCTGTTGTTCACCTTTACCGATAAGAATTTCATTTTTCATGGCTTGGGTCCTTATTCCGAGTAGGCGTTCAATTAAAATAACGGTTCCAGTTTTTTACTGTTATTTTAAAAAGATGATGTTAAAAAGAGGCATACCACTAAATGAAGAAAGGGGCCATACAAAAAATGGAAAAACTCCTGTTGGTCATGGTAGGCGGCAGTCTGGGTGCGGCGAGCCGTTACGGCATCAGCCTTCTTGCGGTAAAGATGTGGGGCACCCGCTTTCCCTGGGGGACTTTGACCGTCAATCTGGTGGGCTGTTTTCTCATCGGGCTCTTGTTCGGGCTGTCGGACAGGATGCGGCTGCTGACCCCGGAGATGCGCCTGCTGCTGATTACCGGGTTTTTAGGGGCGCTGACCACTTTTTCCACCTTTTCCATGGAAACCGTCAGTGCCGGCCGGGCCGGACTTATGGTGCAACCGGTGGTGAACATCCTGATCAACAACCTGGGTGGTCTGGCATTGACCGTCATGGGATTGTGGATCGGCAGCATGAAATAGGAGGTGATGATGCTGCGTTACAACGCCATAGAGATTTTTACCGGAGAAGAGGTCCGGTATCGGAAAGAGCCTTTGACGGATGCGGTCCTCGCCTATGTGCATGACCTGAAAATCGCGGCCCGGTGCATGGTCACCCGGGGGATTGCCGGGTCTTACGAAAACGGGGAGGTGGCCACGGGGCGCCTGGAAATTCTGTCCTACAACCTGCCGGTCCGCATCTGTATCCTGGTGCCTGCGGCGGAAACAGATCTTGTGCTGGACGGGCTGAACCGGATCGTTACCGACGGGATTGTGGCCCTTCATGACCTGGCTGTCCTGAGTCACCGGACCCGCAGTTCCTTTTTTCCCAGACAGCTCCGGGTCCGGGACGTGATGACACAGGATCCGCAGAGCATCATTCCGGAAACCCCGGTGGGAGACGCGGCCCGGATTCTGCTGGCATCGATTTTCACCGGACTGCCGGTGGTGGATGACAACCGGCGGCCCGTGGGAATGGTCACCCAGGGGGACCTGATCCGGAAAGGCGGGCTTCCCCTGCGACTGGACCTGCTGTCGGAATCGGATCAGGCCCGGCGGGAATCGGTGCTGGACCAGCTGTCTGAAAAAGAAGTCAAAGAGATCATGACCGCGCCGGTGGTTGTGATCGCAGAAGACCGGCCGTTGTCCGAGGCTGTGGACCGGATGCTTGCCAAAAGCCTCAAGCGGCTGCCGGTGGTGGACGGGGATCAGCAGCTCACGGGAATCCTGTCCCGGCTGGATATTTTCAGGATCGTGATGCGCGAGGCACCTGACTGGCGCGCTTTCAGTGCCCGGAACGTGGAAGTGGAAAACCTGAAACATGTCGGGGATATCCTGAGACAGGATGTGCATGCGGTTCTGCCTGAAACCCCCATAGACGAAGTGATCCGGATCATTGACGACAACGATCTTCAGCGGGTGGTGGTGGTGAATGAAACGGGAAAACTGCTGGGCCTGATATCGGACCGGGATCTGCTGCGGTACTTCAAACCGAAACAGGAAGGGATCTGGCACCTGCTGTCCAAACCGTTTCATTCCTTTAAAAAGGATAATGACCGGGCCGATCTGTCGCAAATCCTGGCCGGCACCACCGCCGGCGAAGTCATGACCACGGATCTGTTGGTGGTGTACAAAGAGATGCTGATTGAAGAGGCCACGGCCCTGATGATTGAAAAACCCTTGAAACGCCTGCCGGTGGTGGACGATGACGGACGTTTCCTGGGCATGATCACCCGGGACGCTTTGCTGCGCACCGGGGCCGCATGGACGGGTTCGGGATCGAATCCGTGTTGACACAAAATTATTTCGGATAAAAAACGTGAAAACTTCCGGTTGACCGGATGGCAGAAAGTTGTTAAATGGTTCGTTGTTTGGCTAATTAAGTAAACGGATAAGACGGGGAACACATGGATGACTCTCTTTTAAAACTCAAAGCCCTGTCAGACAGAAACCGGCTCAGAATATTTCTGGCCCTGACCCGGTATGATGAACTGTGTGCCTGTCAGATAACGGAACTGTTGCAGGTGACGGGTGCCACTGCTTCGCGGCACCTGGGTATCCTGGTGACTGCCGGGCTTTTGAAAAGCAGAAAAGAATCCCGGTGGGTGTATTTCAGCCTGGACGAGCGGAGTATGGACATGGACGGCATGCTGGAGTGGCTGCTGTCCCGGGTGCGGACATCTGAGCAGGTACGGACCGATCTTGCGGCACTGGAGCGGATCATGGCGATGGACAAAGAAGATCTCTGCCGGATGCAGCGGGGCGAAGCCTGCTGTCCGGTAAGAAAAAAGGAGACCGCACATGGGTGACCAAAAACTGAAGATATTATTTCTGTGCACGGGAAATGCGTGCAGAAGCCAGATGGCCGAAGGGTGGACCCGCCATCTAAAGGGCGATATCATTGACGTGGTTTCCGCAGGCGTTGAAACCCACGGCGTGGACCTTAGAGCCGTGGCGGTGATGAAGGAGGCGGGGGTGGATATTTCCGGCCACCGCTCCAAGCATGTCAGAGAATTCCATGACAGCCCGCTGGATGTGGTGATCACGGTGTGTGACCATGCCAGAGAAACCTGCCCCTATTTTCCTTTGGCCGGTAAAAAGATCCACCAGGGATTTGAAGATCCTCCGTCCCTGGCAAAGGATTTGGCCCAAAAGGGTGGTGATGAAACTGCCCAGCTGGACTGCTACCGGAAAGTCAGAGATGAGATCCGGGCGTTTGTGGAAAAACTGCCGGGCAATGTATTGCAATAAAGGCAAAAATATTGAACAACACTGAAAAAGGAGAGAAAAACAGCTATGAGTTCCCCTGTTGACAATGACCGGAAAATGACCAGTGTGTTTGAACGGTACCTGACCGTCTGGGTCGGGTTGAGTATCATCGGCGGGATTCTGCTGGGAAAAATCGCCCCCGGCCTGGCAAAGGCTCTGGACGGCATGGCCATCACCGTCAACGGGGCGCCCGTGGTGTCCATCCCCATTGCCGTATGCCTGTTTTTCATGATGTACCCAATCATGGTGAAGATCGACTTCGCCTCGGTGATCCGTGCCGGAAAAAGCGGCAAACCCGTGTTCTGGACACTTTTCATCAACTGGTGCATCAAACCCTTTACCATGTATGCCATCTCCTTGTTTTTTCTGGGGATCGCATTCAAAGGGTTTATCGGCCCGGACGCCATGGACCTGGTGAAGATTCCCTTCGGCCTGGACCTGCCGGTGGGGGCCGCCCACGGGGACGGGGTGGTGGTGCTTCAGGACGGGGTGAAGATGCTCCAGGTCCCGCTGTGGCGCAGCTATCTGGCCGGATGTATTCTGCTGGGTATCGCGCCTTGTACGGCCATGGTCCTGGTGTGGGGATACCTTTCCCGGGGCAATGACGGATTGACCCTGGTGATGGTGGCCATCAACTCGTTGACCATGCTGGTGCTGTACGGGATCCTGGGCGGGTTTCTCCTGGGCGTGGGCAAGCTTCCCATCCCCTGGCAGGCCCTGCTGCTGTCCGTGGGGATTTACGTGGCACTGCCCCTGGTGGCGGGCTATTTTTCCCGGATATGGATTATCAAGGCCAGGGGCGAAGAGTGGTTCAAGGAAAAATTTTTAGGGGTACTGACCCCGGTGACCATCACGGCCCTGCTGGTGACCCTGGTGCTGCTGTTCAGCTTCAAAGGCGATGTCATCACGGCCAATCCGTTGACCATCCTGTGGATCGCGGTTCCCCTGTTTATCCAGACCATCCTGATTTTTGCCATCGGGTATGCCGGGGCCGTGTTCATGAAATTCAACTACGAAGATGCGGCCCCGGCCGCCATGATAGGGGCGTCCAACCATTTTGAGGTGGCCATTGCCACCTCTGTCATGCTGTTCGGTCTGTCGTCCGGCGCGGCGTTGGCCACGGTGGTGGGAGTGCTGATCGAAGTGCCGGTGATGCTGATGCTGGTGGGGTTCTGCAAACGGACCCGGCACTGGTTTAACGGCTGATGCTGGAAGCGGCCGTTATTGCATGCCCGGAAGCGACGACTGATATGAGATCCAAAAAAAGGCAAAAAACATGACGGACAAACAGGCTTTTTTAAAGGTGTTGATGCTGGATGCAGCCAGCGGATTTTACCGTCTCAACCGGTATGTGGTGGGGGATTTTTTCGGGCCCGTGGATTTGGGGATTCACATGAGTTTCAAGCACAACAGCCTGGCCATCGGCGGCGGCCTTCTGGCCGGGTCCATTTTCCCGGGATCGAACCGGTTGATCTTCTGCGGCATATCTCCCTGCTGGCACGGATTCTATGTCTCATCCATGGGCGGGGCCGCTTTGGTGTTCGACGACCTGGGGATCAACCAGCTGGTGATCCTGGGCAAAGCCGATCGGCCGTCCCTGCTGTATCTGAACCGGAATCACGGGGAAGAGATCGAGGTGGAACTGGTACCGGTATCCCCCGATGACATCTGGGCAAAGGGCCGGGGCGGGGTCTATGGCGTGATGGAAGCGGCCATGGCAAGGTTTTCCGGCCGGTATGAGACCGATCCCAGGGTCCTGGCAGCCGGGCCGGCTTCCCGGCATACTGATTTCGGGGCCATTGCCTCGGCACCGGTCCGCAAGGGAAAACTGACCCCGGTGGATACCTGGGCCGGCCGGGGCGGATTCGGATCCAAGCTTTTCCAGGAGCACGGCATCGTCGGGATCATCTACGGCGGTACCCATGCGGACGAGGATTTTTGTGAACGCAAAGTGGCGGATCAGTGGTTTGAGGACAAATACAACCAGCGCATGGCAGCCAAGGATATCGAAGCCACCACCAAATACCGGTATGATCCCGGGGTTGAAACCGGCGGCACCTTCGGGGTGAATTATGCCACCATGTCCGGCAATATCCTGGCGTTCAATTACCGCAGTATTTACTGGAGCGAGGATGACCGAAAAGCCCTTCACCAGAAATTTGTCCGCGATCATTACCTGAAACAGTTCAACGAGGAAACGATTCGGAAAAAACAGCAGAAAACATGCGGCGAACCCTGTGCGGCCGTGTGCAAGAAAATGAACGGATTGTACAAAAAAGACTATGAACCCTATCAGGCCATGGGGCCGCTGTGCGGCATCTTTGATCAACGGGCCGCGGAAACGCTTGCCGGTCATGCGGATATGCTGGGATTCGATGCCATTGCCGCGGGCGGGGTTCTGGCCTGGCTCATGGACTGTCTGGATGAAAAACTGCTGAATCCGGACGATATCGGCGTGACCATGACTCCGGAATGGAATTTCCAGGCGTTTGATCTGGTTGAAGATTCCATGCACAATGCGGAACTCGGAAAGCGGCTGCTGGATGAGATGGTCCGGCCGGAGGGAAAAATCTCTCTGAACAAAGGGGCCCGGAAACTGGCCCGGGGCCTGTCCAGGGAAAAGGGAAAGCCGGTCATGGACCGGTTTGTTCACACGGCATTTGCCCGCCAGGGCTGGATGGTTCCCAACCAGTACTGGACCCCGGGAGTGCTGGCTCCCATGGCCATCATGGGCAAATATTATATGCACTATGGCAGCCGTTTCATGGCACCCCGGGACCTGGGTCGGGAAAACGCCCGCCGCATGCTTCAGGAACTGATGCTGGACAATCTTGGCATCTGCCGGTTTCACCGGGCCTGGGCCGAAGATCTGATGCCCGAGATCATGGAGAAACTCTACGGATTGAAAGACCGGTTTCTGACGTCCATACAGTTGACCGCCGGCCGCATCACCAGCCGCAATGCCTCGGTATTCTGGGAATCGGAACGGAATATCGACATGGTTCACACCTTCTTGAAAAACAAACAACAAGTGGATAACATAGAGAATCCGGACCTTGACCACTGGCTGGACCTGTTTGACAAAGACAAGCACCAGGCCGCGTTTGAATTCTGGTATGAGATGCACAAAGGCACCCATGAAACCCTCCGGGAGTTTCCGGTCTGATGGAGGGATGGACAATCCTTTGGACCGGCTGATCCAGAGAAAATTCTATTGTTTTAGAGTATTGAACCGTGAGAACACATAACTGCAGTAGCCGGAAATTGATCCCCGATTCCCGGAAAAATGAGACTGTTACCCTGATTGTGGTGATCATCACCCTGATCACCATGATAGTGGAAATCGTTGCCGGTCTTATCAGCGGTTCCATGGCCCTTCTGTCCGACGGCATTCACATGGGCACCCATGCCCTGGCCCTGTTTATCACCCTTGCCGCATATATATTTGCCAGAAAACAGATGGACAATCCGTCCTTTAGTTTTGGTACCGGCAAAGTTGGTGCGCTCGGCGGCTATACCAATGCCATTCTCCTTTTGATTGCAGCGGCTGCCATGGCGTTCGAATCCATTGAACGGCTGATCCATCCGGTCCATATCCTGTTCAACCAGGCCATTGTCGTGGCTGTCATCGGCCTGGCCGTCAATATAGTCTCGGCAGTCATCCTGGGCCGCGGAGGGCCGGATCACTGCCATGATCACGACCATCTCCGATCATACGATCATCATTCAGAGCCTTCTTCTCATCATCACGGTCATGAGGACCACAACCTCAAGGCTGCGTATCTTCATGTCATTACCGATGCCCTGACCAGTGTTCTGGCCATCATTGCCCTGCTGGCGGCCAAATTTTTCGGACTGGCCTGGGCAGATCCCCTGGTCGGGATACTGGGGGCCATTGTGGTGACAAGATGGGCCATCGGTCTTCTGAGACAGACCAGCAGTCTTCTGCTGGATAAATCAGACACGTCTGAGACAGTCACCCGGCTGAGGGAACTGATCGAATCCGACACCACATCCATCGATGACCTCCACCTCTGGCAGATTTCGGAAAACGAACGGTCCCTGATATTGAGCCTGACCTCTTCAGAGGATAAAGGCCCGTCCTTTTACCACGATCTTGTGAAAAAGGCGGGCAATTTTGAACACATCACCGTTGAAATTCATAAGCGGCCCTGAGCCGATTCCCTGATGCCTTGCAGGATCTCAAGAGGATGAAAGACCGGGGCAAAAAGGGTGTGCTGTAATTGCAGACGGCAGCTCAGGCAATCGGTGACAAGGGTTCTGCCGGATTCCGTGGAAAATTTGTCAAGAACCGGCCGGCCAATGGCAAGGGAATGGTCATGAAAGTTTTTTTTATAGCCCAGGTGCCCGCCCATGCCGCAACATTGCATTTCCGAACCCACCTGTTTGATATCTGCACCGGGCAGCGAGCTGATCAGCTGATAATAGGGCTGCCCAATCCCTTGTTCCCGCTGGTGGCAGGGGGCAAAATAGGCCAGGGGTTCTTCCGGAACCCGCAAGGCCACCGCCGCTTTCCCGCTGCTCTGAAGTGACAGCAGGTACTCCCCCATATCTTTGATTGTCAATGACAGATCAATGCGTTGTAATGGATCGATACCGGAAAAATACCCGTTGTCCCTCAGAATGTTTTGGTAAATTCTTTTGGGAACAGTGGTGAATGCCTGATCCTTGGATCCGGAAGGCACTTTCATGACCATTGCATCGGTGCCTGACTGCTGCTGAAACGCATCTGAATAATACGCGGTTTCCACCAGCATTTTTTTAAAAAAATACCCGCAGGTGGGACATGAGCAGACGATGTCGTATCCATCCTGGACACAGGCACAAAGGCTTTCCAGGTTGCCCTGGATCCGTTTTTCTGCCGTCTTCTGGTTTCCTTCCATGATCAGGGGCATGCCGCAGCAGTCCTGGGAAGGAACAAACACCTGGATCCCATTTTGTTCCAGCAGACTCACAGCTACTTTGGCCACATCGGGAAACAGATAGCCTGCACTGCATCCGGCAAAATAGGCAACCCTGGGAACATTCTTTTCCGCGAGTTTTTCCGGAGCGGTCAACCCCCTTTTTTTGGCCCAGGCAAAAAAGCTTTCTTTCGGAAACACGGGCAAAGACCTTTGAGGATGGATATCCAGGGCTTTTTTTGCCAGTGTTGTGACAGGTGTCAGCCGGTTCAGGGGATTGA
>JBFLKI010000290.1:0-8902 GCA_040883135.1 Desulfotignum sp.
CTGCCGGGTGACCGGTCCGGGCACCGGGGACAGCGCCCTTTTCTCACAGGTTTTGACCGGCAGCACCTTCATGGGGGTACAGGAAAAAAAGATCTCGTCAGCGGTGTGAAGCAGATCCGGGGACAACCGGCCCTCTGACACCGGGATCTCCAGGGCCTTTGCCAGTGCGATCACACTGTTGCGGGTGATGCTGTCCAGAACGGTCCCCAGAACCGGGGTCATGATCCGGCCGTCCTTGACCAGGAAAATCGATTCCGTGGCCCCTTCCGCCAGAAACCCCTGAGTATCCAGCATCACGGCCATGTCACACCCTTTTTTCCGGGCTTCCTGCCTGGCCAGCATGCCGTTGAGATAATTGGCCGCTGCCTTGGCCTCCACGGGCACGGTTTCAGGATCCAACTTGCGCCAGGGTGCCACGCACAGATCTATCCCGTTTGCCGCCGGCACAAGGCGTTTGCTCAGATCCCGGGCCGGATCGATGGCAAATATGGCAATGTCCAGAGTATTTTTCGGCGGCAGGATATCAAAAGCGATGTCAGGGATGTATCCCATGATTTTCACCGCCCCCTGGCGGATGCCGTTCCTGCGAACGGTTTCGCACACCCCGGCCTGCACCGTTTCCAAAGACAGTCCCGGCACCATGTCCAGGGCTTTTGCACTTCTGAACAGGCGCTGCACATGGGTACCCAACCGGAACACGCAGGGGCCACTGTCTGACGTGTCATGGACGCTGAGCACCTCAAAAACGGCCGTCCCCCTGGAAAAGCTGTGACTCATCAAATGGATGCATGCCTGGTCCCAGACAATGAATTCGTTGTTTAGAAACACCTTCCGGTCAGAAAGCATGTGTCATTCCTTTACTTTTTTCAGTTTTTTGATCTATGAAAATCAATTATATACCGGTAAATACACAAAAAAAACCCCTGTGGCAAAAAGGCCGGCACAGAAATGAACAAGCCCTCCGGCGGAAACCGCTGGAAGGCTTGTTGTCAGACCTGAGCATCTGGTGTTTTATTCGAGGCAGGCTATCCCAGGATCTGTTTGAGATCTTCATCGGGCGTGCTGATGGGTTTGATATTGTAATTTTTCACCAGCACCTCCAGGACATTGGGGGAAATGAAGGCTGGCAGCGACGGCCCCAGGTGGATGTCCTGAATGCCCAAGTGCAGCAGGCTCAGAAGGATGGCCACGGCCTTCTGCTCGTACCAGGACAGAATGAACGACAGCGGCAGGCCGTTGACATCCGTGTCAAAGGCTTGGGTCAGGGCCAGGGCAATGCGCACGGCGGAATGGGCGTCATTGCACTGGCCCACATCCAGAAGCCGTGGGATACCGTTGATGTCTCCCAGCTGGTGCTTGAAGAACTTGAACTTGCCGCAGGCCAGGGTCAGGACAATGCTGTTGTCCGGGGTTTTTTCCACAAATTCGGTGTAGTAGTTCCGGGATTTCTTCACCCCGTCACACCCGCCCACCAGGAAGAAATGACCGATGGACCCGTCCATGACACCGGCCACGATCTGGTCGGCCACCCCGAGTACGGTTTCGTGACCGAATCCCACCAAGACTTCCATGTCCGGCTTGTCCTCGGTGTAGCCAGGCATTGCCAGGGCCTGATCAATCAGCGGTTGCAGGTTGTTCTTGTTCACATGGGTGATACCCGGCCATCCCACGGTGCCGGTGGTGAAGATATTTTTCTTGTAGGTCTGCTTGGGTTTCTGGATGCAGTTGGTGGTCATGAGAATGGCGCCGGGAAATTCGTCGAATTCGCTGCGCTGGTTCTGCCAGGCCGTGCCGTAATGGCCGTAGAAATGGGGAAACCGCTCCTTGAGCCTGGGATACCCGTGGGTGGGCAGCATCTCGCCGTGGGTGTACACATAGATGTCCTTGCCTTCACTGGCCTTGAGCACCGCCTCCAGGTCGATGAGATCATGGCCGGAAACCAGGATGGCCTTGCCTTTTTTGGCGCCCAGGGGCACTTTGGTGGGCACGGGATGGCCGTAGGCGGTGGTATTGCCGATATTGAGCAGTTCCATGGCCCGCAGGTTTTTCTCACCGCACTCCAGGACCAGGCCCAGCAGCTCGTTCATGCCCAGGGTCCGGTCCTCCAGGGAGGCCAGTCCCCGGTGGACAAATTCGTAGTTGGCTTCATCTTCCTGGTCAAATTCCGCCGCATGATCGGTATAGGCGGCCATGCCCTTGATGCCGAACAGCAGCATGTGCTGCAGGGACCGGATATCCGGATCCACATCCGGATCCGACATCAGGCCGTATTGGCCCCCCTGTTTCACCAGGCCGTCCATGGTGGGTTTGAGTTTCAGGGTCACCGCATCACTGGTGGACGTAATGTTGCCCCCGGCGGCATGGACCCGCTGGATCATTCTGTCCCGCAGGGCCACAGACTGATGCAGCAGGTCTTCGAGACGATACGGGTCGAACTCCACATTGGTGAGGGTGGCAAACATGGCTTCGCAGGTGAACCGGTTGGTTTCATTGTCTGAAATACCGGCTTTGCGGCCGGCCACGGCCGCGATCGACACCCCCTTGAGACTATGCACCAGCAGATCCTGGAGCGCAGCCACTTCAGGGGTTTTGCCGCACACGCCCATGACCGTACATCCTCGTCCGCCCATGGTCTGTTCACACTGGTAACAGAACATCTTGGTCTTGGTGTCTGATGTGGCAAACGCGGACGGGACTCTTAAAAATGCGGGAAGCAGCGCGCTTCCAGTGACGGCCAGGGTGCTGTTTTTTAAAAAGTGTCGGCGGGTGATCTCTTTCTTTTTCATGGCATTCCTCCTTTTGGGTGCAGTTTCAGGCAACCGTTGCCGGATACCCGGTTTTTGTTCTTCCAACGTGCACCCATCATAAAGCAATGCCACAGGCGGTTCCTTGACCTGAATCAAGGATTCAAAAAAATTTTCTTTTTTGGAAAATCTACTCCAATCAGATCTCTTAGGGGTTATGAAATTCAGCTCTGGTTAGAGGATCAACCGGTGGGGATCGCATTTTTCCCGCAACAGGGTCAGTTCGGTTTCCGTGGGAACCGGCACCTCCTTTGCCTGGTCGGTCCGGATCTCGAACTCCATGTGGTCCAGGATCTGTTCCGGCGTGATCCCGGGAAAACAGCCGAGCAGGATCATTTTTTTGGTGTCCGGGTCAAATCCCATGACCCCCATGTCCGTGATCACTTTGTCGGGACCCCCGGGGGGCAGGCCCGCGTTTTTCCGGCCGTCCGGCCCGTCCAGGTATCCGGGACTGGTGAGATAGTCCAGCTTTTTCTTGAACTTGCGCTTTTCCATCTTCATGAAAATGAGGCTGCGGGAGACGAATGAGGCCACGTCACAGGCCCCGCCGCTGCCGGAAAACCGCACATCAGGCGCCTTGTATTCCCCGATCACCGTGGAGTTGAGGTTGCCGTAGATATCGATCTGGGCCGCGCCCAGGATCCCCACTACCCGCTGGCCCACAAACGGATTCTGCATGGTACAGAATGCATCCATCAGTCCGCCGTTGGCAGATGTGTGATACATGATCCGGGAATCGGCCACAGCCAGCGGAATGTGCGCCAGCTCTGAATCGATGGCCCCGGTTTCAAAAAAAATAACGCTGCCCGGGGCGTTGATATTCTTGGCGGCCATGGCGGCCAGCATGGAGATGCCGGTGCCGCAGAACACGATGTCCCCGTTCTTGATCTCCCGTGCCGCACAGATGGTCATCAGCTCTTTTAACGTATACTCCATGGTCACAGGCTCCTTTATCTCCGGTCCAGGTTTTTGGCATATCCACAGTTGCGGCCCGCCAGAATCGATTCCAGGCGGTGCCGGCCCACATGGTCCAGCAGGTCGGTATGGGTTTTGTGCTGATACACCATCTCCGCCAGAAAATCCTGATAAGCGGCATCGTCATGGGCGGCCCGGGCATAGGCTTTCATGTACACCGGGTCATAGTCATAATACCGGAAACAGGCGGTGGGATAGGCCCCGAAAGGCACCTTGACCACGGCCGTAGCATGGATGAACGGAATCTGGTTTCTGTCCGGCTCGGCTTTGAGATAATCCTCTGCAACCAGATCTTCACAGGTAATGATCAGCACCCGGGACGCCTTGGCCTGTTCCACATCCGCAAAAGTCAATCCTTCCATGCGGCAGTTGCCCCGGGCATCGGCCGTCTGCACGTGAATAATGGTGACATCCGGATTGATGGCCGGCACCAGCACCACTTTTTCAGTCTCCCCCCACCCGTCGAACGGGTTGTCCATCACCACCAGTTTCTCATCGGGAATCCGGGGATTTTCCTTTCTGAACGATTTTGAAAACCCCCATTTCTCGATGATGTCGGTTCCCAGGGACGACCGGGTAGGCAGAAACGGCACCCCCATGGCCCCGGCCAGAAACCGCAGGGTCATCTGGAAATTAGAATAATCTTCCACCAGGAGCGTCTGTTCCTCCACCGCTTTTCTGAACCGGATACAGGTGGGCATGAACTTGCCGGTCCCGCCGTAGGCGATCTCCAGACGGGATACACACCCGCCGCCGATCAGTTCGTCCACGCCCTGGCCGTTGGAATGGGCATAGACATGCAGATTTCGTTTCTTCTGCCGGATGATCTCATGCACCGCCGCCATAGGGTTCCGGTTCAGGGTGAACCCGCCGATGGACAGGTGACACCCGTTTGTGACATATTTCTCCACGGCGTCCCTAAGCCGCATCACCTTGTTTTCATCTGTTTTCATATTCCAATCCTGATTTCAAATCCTTTCCAACCCTGCCCCTCAGACACGGCAGATTTACAAAATTTCAATTTTACTATTTCTTTATGTAAAATTCCATCATTATCCCATCAAAGACGGCAGCCACAACGAAATCTGGGGAAACAGCATCACAATGATCAATCCGATGGCCTGAAGCACGATGAAGGGTCCCACCGAGCGGTAGATATCGCCCATGGTGATCCCTTCCGGCACCACGCCCTTCATGTAGAAGAGCACAAACCCGAAAGGCGGGGTCAGATACGCCATCTGCATGTTGAGGATGAACAGGATCCCGTACCACAGAGGATCAAATCCCAGACTCGTGATAATGGGTACATAGATGGGGGTGGTGATCATGATGATGGGCAGATCATCCATGATCATGCCCAAGAAAAACAGGCTGGCCATCATGGCGATGAGCACGACCCAGGGGTTGAGCCCCACGGATTTGATGATCTGGGTCAGAAACGACGGCAGGGCCAGGGAGTTGATCACCGTGGAAAACGCCAGACATCCGATGATGATCCACAACACCATGCTGCCCAGCCGGGCAGTCCGGTACAAAGAGGAGGAAAACACGTCCCAGTCCAGCCTGCCGTGCAGGGCCACCACCCCGATGGCGGCCAGAGCCCCGACGGCCGAGGCTTCCGTGGGTGTGGCCAGGCCCAGAAAAATGGTCCCCATGATGGAAAAAATCAGCAGAAACGGCAAAAAAAGGCTTTTGAGGGCCAGAAATTTCTCCGCCCAGGTGGCCCTTTCCTCTCTGGGAATGGCCGGGCAGATGCCGGGCTGGGCAAAACTGCGGACAATGATGTAGATAATATACAGAGAAGCCAGCAGCAGACCGGGCAGAATCCCGCCCAGAAACATCTTCCCAATAGAAACGCCTGTGACCGAAGAATATACGATCATGGTCACGCTGGGAGGAATGAGAAACCCCAAAGCCCCGCCGCCGGAGATACAGCCGATGGCGATCTCCTTCTTGTAATTTCTGCTGAGCATGGCCGGCAGGGCGATGAGCCCCATGGTCACGGTGGCCGCCCCCACGATCCCCACAATGGCGGCAATGACCACGCACACCAGGACCGTTCCCACGGCCAGCCCGCCGGGCATGGGTCCCAGCCATTTATAGATCAGCTCGAACATGTCATCGGCGATCCCGGACTTATCCAGCAGGCTGCCGATCATGATGAACAAGGGAATGGCGATCAGCACCTCCCCGGACATCTGGGCAAACACCGCATGGGGTAGAATCTGGAGCTTGGCCGGCCCTAAAATGGTGATAATGAAGGTCAGCCCTACGGTTCCCAGGGCAAAAGCCACGGGCGTGCCTAAAACGAACAGTACCACCAGGGCCAGAAACATCAGCAGAACAATGATTACCGGGCTCATTTGACGGAATCCTCCCTGAATCTCACCACTGTGTCACAGATACCAGCCAGGGCCTGGAGAATGAACAGCGCCGCAGCTACGGGCACAAACAGCTTCACCGGCCCCAGGGGCGGCCCCCAGACCGTATAGGAATGCTGATTGATCTTGAAGGCATGCAGCATGTCTTTTCCCCCCACCCAGAACAGAACCACAAAAAAGACCAGGCACACCAGGTAGGAGATGATATCGGCCGTGAGCCGGAAACGGGGTGAAAACTTGCTGTAGATGATATCCACGCTCACATGCTCCTTGCGCTGCAGCAGCCAGGGACCGGTCAAGGCCAGATAGAACGCGAACGAGAATCCGGAAAGCTCATGAACCCAGATGGTGGGGGAGTTGAAAAAGTAGCGCATCAGCACCTCATAACACAAAAAAAGCATGATCAGGATCAGCACAAACGAGGAAATCTTCCCCAGCAGCTGGTTCATGCCCCCGATAACTGTAATGAATTGTTTGAGTGTCTGCATATTCCTCCCCGTCTTGTAATCTGGTTGATGGATTCGGCAAAACGGCGCATCCCCGGTCGATTCATCCGCCCGGCATGCGCCGTCCACGGCAGCCGGTATCAGTAACCGAGTTTTTTCAGATGATTGCGGATCATCTCAATATACTGGGCGGAGAATTCATCCTTTTCTCCCACTTCATCCCAGATGGCATCGGCGGATTTCTTGATTTCATCCACGGTGGCCTGGGGCAGTTCCACTTTGGTGACTCCGGCCGCCAGCATATCGGTTTCCGCATTTTTCTCCATCTTCATGAAGGTGCGGGTAAAATCCAGGGATGCCTTTTGAATGGCGGTTTCAAACATAAGCTTGAGGTAGTCGGGCATGCTGTCGAATTTGGCCTTGTTCACCAGCACTTCCAGGGTCTGGACACCGGAAAAATCAGGAACGACCATGTATTTTCCCACCTCGTGCAGGTTCTGAAGATAGTTTTCCGCATGAGACCCGCTGACCGTGGCATCGATGGCCCCCCGGGACATGGCCACATAGATCTCGGCAAACGGGATAAAGGTCGTGGACACGCCCATTCGGTGCAGCATGGTGGCCATGGTCCCGGCGGCCCGGACTTTCAGATTTCTGATATCCTCCAGGGTTTCCACTTTTTTTCTGGAAAACATGGCGTACCCAGGCCAGACCATGGCCCCGGCATAGTACACCCCGTGCTTGGCATACTGGGTCCGCAGAAAATCAAGCCCCCCTTCATCATAATAGAAGTTCAGGGTTTCCCACATGTCCCTGGGATCTCCGGGCAATGCAAAACTGGTGGCTGCTACCGGAACAATCCCACCGTGGTAGGCCCCGTAGGTGATGGCCATGTCAATGGCGCCGGATCCGGTGGCTTCAAAGGTCTGGGGGGATTTCACCAGACCGCCGGGACCGACCTGATCAATCAGAATCTGTCCCTGGCTCATCACTTTCAGATCCTCGGCCAGCTGCGCAATCACCTGCCAACCGGGATGTTCCATGGCGTTGACATTCTGACAGGTGAACCGGAATGCCTTGGCCTGGACCATAGTAACCGTTCCGAACAAAAACAGAACACACAGGGCTGATGCCAGCAGGGTTTTTCGGTTGATACCGCGATGAGTTGCCATAAATTACCTCCTGAATTTAACAGTTATTAAGGTTGAGTGATCAAAAACCGGTTTACTGCCATGCGTATTTTAGCAATTAGCGTGCCATTCAATATCTTTGGCGGATTCCCTGCCATTTATATCCGGCAACACCCCGGCAGGACCGGCGGACATACCCCGAAAAAATGCGTTACTGCATATCTTTCCAAAAATCTGATACCAACCGCCAGATTATTTTTTCATAAAATCAATATATTAACTTAAAAATTACCATTATATGCCAAAATGCATTATTATGTAAAAATACATAATATAGTTGCACCGGCGAATTTTTGATCCCGAAAAAACAGGCCCTTTCTCTCCGAAACCCGACAATTGCTTTGCTCCCCGGCAGTTTTCTCTGGCACAGGTTTTGCTATATCTGTTGTCAAGCGATCTGAACGTTTCACCCCCTGCGGGACCCTATATTAACACTTATATTCTTTGGAGATTGTGAAAATGACTTCCACCAAAACCCAGTATTTCAACGAACTTCGGCAGGCGCACGTGGCCCAGGGACCGGCCAATCTCACCACCGCCGTCATTGAGAAGGCGGAAGGTGCCGTGATGACCGATGTGGACGGCAAGGAATTCATCGACTTTGCCGGCGGGATCGGAGTGAACAACGTGGGCCATGCCCATCCCAAGGTGGTCAAAGCCATCAAGGACCAGGCGGACCGGTTCATCCACACCTGTTTTCACGTGGGCATGTATGATTCCTACATCGAGCTGGCAAAAAAACTCAATGACCTGGTGCCGGGCGATTTTTCCAAAAAAACCATGTTTGCCAACTCCGGAGCGGAGGCGGTGGAAAACGCCGTAAAGGTCGCCCGGTATGCCACAAAACGACCGGCCGTCATCGCATTTGAAAACGGATTTCACGGCCGGACGCTGATGACCATGTCTTTGACCAGCAAAATCAAGCCCTATAAATATGGGTTCGGCCCGTTTGCCCCGGAAGTGTACCGGCTGCCCTATGCATACTGCTACCGGTGCCCGGTGGGATGCACCTATCCCTCCTGCAACATTGCCTGTGCCGACATGATTGAATCATTTTTCATCACCCATGTGGACCCGGAATCCTGTGCCGCCATCATTGCCGAACC
>JBFLKI010000050.1:0-24643 GCA_040883135.1 Desulfotignum sp.
CAATCCTAAATCAGTAAAAGGACAAGAACATGGAAAACATGATTCTATTTGGTGAAAGCCTGAATGTCATTTCCCGGGTCATCGGAAAAGAGTTCAAGGAGCCGGACCCTGCCAAGCGGAACCCCGAGCCGATTCAGGCAGAGGTGATCAGGCAGAAAGAACTGGGCATGGACTACATCGATATCAACCTGGGGCCGGCAAAAAAATTCGGTACCGAACTGATGCCCTGGGTGGTCAATGTGGTTCAGGAAGCCGTGCCGGGTATGCCGTTGCTGCTGGATACCTCCAATATCGACGCCATCGAAGCCGGTCTCAAAGTATGCAAGCCCGCGGACAAGCCACATATCGTCAACTCCATCATGGCACGGCCGGAACGCTATGAAAAAATGGTGCCCCTGGCTGCCCAGTATGATGCGGATTTTGTCGCCTTGATGTGGGGACCCGAAGGCCTTCCCAGGGATGAAAATGAACGGGCCGCGCTGGCCGTGGAACTGCTGTATTTTGCCAATGAAGCCGGGATTCCCAATGAAAAGATCTGGGTGGACGGCATTGTGACCCCGGTGAACATCCAGCAGCAGCAGCTCATGAGCCTGCTCAACTTTCAGATGATGCTCGAAGAGATCGCGCCGGGAGCCAAATCCACCTGCGGTCTGTCCAACATCTCCAACGGACCGCCGGAACACTTGCGGCCTATTCTGAACCAGACCTATATGGTCATGCTGTGGAAGTACGGCATGAAAGCCGTTATTTCAGATCCGCTGGACAAACAGCTCACAGCCATTGCCAAAGGCCAGCGCCAGGATGTCGTGGACCTGATCTGGGGCATGATGGACGGAAATCAGCCCGACATCGCCAGTCTTGACAAGGAAATGGCCGATTATGCCAAAACCTATAAAGTCATCATGGGCGAGACCCTTTATTCAGATTCATGGCTTGAAATATAGCCGGTAATTATGAAGTTTCGTTTCAAAGGCCCCTGTACCGATATATCGTTCAGGGGCTTTCTAATTTTCAAGCCCTGAAAACGGATGATAGATATGGAAGATACAAACGTCACCGACACCTGGTATTACCTGATCGTTCAGAATCCCGATACGCCATCGGAAGAAGTAGTCGGTTTTGTTGATGACAAGACCGGGAAAAAATTTTTGCCGGCATTCAAGACCAGACAGGATGCCAAGAAATGCTTTCAATTGCTGCCCAAGGACCTGTTCAGGGAAAAATACGACATTCATGCTGTGATTGAAGAAGATGTGCTGTCAACTGCTGAAAAGGCCGGGCACCAGGTTTTTCTACTGGATGAGACCGGACAGATTCTCAAACCGTTAAACTAAAGACACAGGAGCAATTTTTCCCATGAGTTTGAAACTGGCATTCGGCGGTAAAGGCGGGGTCGGCAAGACCACGGTCACGGCGCTCATCGCACGCACCATCGCCGCACTGGACAAAGACCGGTCCGTCATCGCTATTGACGCGGACCCGGTGGCCAATCTGGCCGCGGCCCTGGGCATCGATGAAACCAAACCCATCACCCCGGTGGCGGAGTTGTCGGATCTGATCGCTGAACGGACCGGGGCCAAACCCGGTACCATGGGGGGGTTTTTCACCCTCAACCCCAAAGTGGATGATATTCCCGAGCGGTTTTCCCTGGAAAAAGATGGGGTCAAGCTTCTGGTCATGGGCACGGTGCAGCAGGGCGGTTCCGGATGCATCTGTCCGGAAAGCACCATGCTCAAAGCGTTGATGACCCACCTGGTCCTGGCCCGAAACGAAGTGGTGGTCATGGACATGGAAGCCGGGGTGGAACATCTCGGACGGGCCACCTCCGGATCCGTGGACGCCCTGGTGGTGGTGGTGAATCCGGGCAAACGCAGCCGGGTGGCTGCAGACAAAATCCGGAAACTCGGACAGGACATCGGCATCAAAAACATCGTAGTGCTGGGCAACCGGGTGACATCGGAAGCAGACAAGGCGTTGATTGAAGAATCAATGCCCGGCTATGAGATTCTGGGATTTCTGCCTGAAATGGCCGAAGTGGTTACATCGGACCGGAAAGGCATCCGTCCCTTTGACAATCCAGAACATATCCCTGAAGAGGTGATCGCCATCACCCGGAAACTGATGGACTTAGACATTCCCGGAAAACCATAATCTGTTGGTCTGTCTGTCACCGGGCCTGTGTTTTCATCAGGCCCGGTCTCACGCCTCAATGGCTGCAATGGTGGTATCCAGCATCCGGTTGGCATAGGCCCATTCATTGTCAAACCAGGCCTGAAGCTTGATCAGGCGCCGGCCGGACACCCGGGTCTGGGGCAGATCGATCACTGCGGAACGGGGATCATGGTTAAAATCACAGGACACCAGCAGTTCGTCACTCACGCCGAGAATCCCAAACAATGCATTCTTTGATGCGTAAACAAGCAGATCATTCACCTGCCGCACATCCGTATCCGTATTCACCGTCACCGAGATATCCATCATGGACACATTCACAGTAGGCACCCGGATGGCCAGGGTTTCAAACCGCCCGGACATGTGCGGCAGAATCCTGGCAATGCCTTTTTCCAGGGAAGTGGACACCGGAATGATGGACTGCAGTGCCGACCTTGTTTTGCGCAGGTCCTTGTTGTACGCATCGATCACCGGCTGATCATGCATGGCTGAATGAATGGTGGTGGTCGCCCCGTTTTCGATGCCCAGATGGGTATCCAGCACATGCAAAATGGGAATCAGGCAGTTGGTGGTGCACGATGCATTGGAAATCACGGCATGTTCTTTTTTCAGGGTGTGATGATTCACCCCGAACACAATGGTGGCATCCATCTCATCTTTGGCCGGATGGGAATAGATCACCTTTTTTGCTCCGGACAGCAGATGAAGTCCGGCCGATTCCCGGTCGCTGTATACCCCGGTGCAGTCCAGCACCACATCCACGCCCAGATCCTTCCATGGCAGGTTGACAATATTCTTCTCCTGAAACAGATGAATGAGATCGTTTCCAATGCGCATGCCCTGCCCTGCTTTTTCAACGGGCAGGGGAAACCGGCCATGGGTGGAATCGTGCCGGGTGAGATGAAAGATGGTCTCGGAACAGGCGATTTCATTGATGGCCGCCAGATTCAGCATTCTTGAAAACCGGTCGGATTCGTACAGGGCACGGACCACGCACCGGCCGATACGGCCGTATCCGTTGATGGCAATGGTATATGTCATAAATGTATTTCCTGCCTGGCAAACATGTTTGATATTACAGAACGTTCCTATATCACAGCAGGACGGACAAGTTAAGGAAAATAAAGGAAAAAAACGGCCGGGGAAAGTGGAAGCCCCCCTGCCCCGGCCAAGGTGGTGTGATTATTCATTGAGCTGCTGCCGGATGGCCGCCAGTTCGGATTCCAGCCATCCGGCCCGCTGTTTCAGTTCGTCCGGTGATTCCGGTGCAGCCGGAGCAAATGCCCGGCGGCCCATTCCCCTGCCGGCGGCACCGCCCGGGGCCCCTCTGCGGCCCCAACGGCGGCCATATCCCTGGCCATATCCGGCATCATAACCGGAATTTCCGGTACAAACCCCCCTGCCCCAACCGGTCATGGGTCCCTGATTATCCGGTCCTCTTCTGTTGAAACCTGGCATGATATCTCCTCCTTGATTTTTGTGGTTATGATCTGTCAGAATGACCGCACCGGCCACCCCGTCTGTGATGGTGCCGTCCCCGGCCGGACCGATTTTCATCGATCCGGTAACACCCGCCCGACACCTTGAGATGACATCCCGCCACCAGCGCTTTGGCCAGCTTGAAGCGTCCGATCCGAAGAATCCTGCCCACGGTCTGACGGGAGATGTTCATGATCTCTGAGGCCCTGGCCTGATCCAGGCCCTCATAGTCGATCAGTCTCACCGCCTCAAATTCTTCGAGGGACAGGATCACCTCTTCGGCCGGCTCGATTCCCCGGGGTAAAAACTCGGTCACCCGGGGCATGGCATCAATGTATCTGGGTCGTTTGGGTCGCGGCACGACATCCTCCTTTTTGATCATTTGATCATTTGATCATTTGATCATAATATAATCGCTGCACGCTCTCGAGTCAAGAAAAATAATGATCAAATGATCAAAAAATATCAGGAGCGGGGCATGGCTTCCAGAAGACTATCATAAAGGGGCGCCTGGTTTTCCCAGGAAAATTGCTGCATATGTGCGGCCATTACGTTGCATTCAGTCGAAAAGGCATTGCCCGGCTGCAACTGATCTGTCAGTTTTTCCAGTAGCTGGTGTTCCGTCCGATAGAAAACAGCATCATGACAGGATTCCGGTATGAGTTCCGGATAGGAGAGCCGGTGGGGCAGTAAGGGAAAACATCCGAACCGGACCGCCTCCACCACGGAAATGCCGAAATTTTCCTGAATGGCCGTGGACACCACCACCCGCCCTTTTGCCAGCCAGGATTCATACCCCGGTCGAGAAGACTCATACCCGAACGCAACAATCTCTTTGTCAAACAGGTTTCGGGCCTGATCAAACACGTCCGGGTACAGATCATACCGTTCACCCAGCACGGCCAGAGAAAACGGAACCCCGGTTTTTTTGAGGCGCATCAGCACCTTGAAAAAATATTCCGGCTGCTTGTCATAATCCCACCGGTGGTTCCAGACGATCAGCGGAGATGTCCGGGCAGCCGAAGGCTGAGGATCCGGTGTCGCCGGAAACCGGCACCCGGGATACATCACCCGGGATTTTTTCAGAATCCTGTCCACAATGCCTTTGGGCCGGGGAGCCGGGATCTGTTTGATCAGCCCACGAAGTTCCTTTTCAAATGACATCAAATGAAAGACGGAATTGAACCAGACCTGATCCGCTGCCAAAGCGGAATTCAGATTGATCAGCCCGGCGTCCACATCGGGTTTCCGCTGCCTGGCCCGGGAGGACAACGGATAAGATAATTGGTTTTCATGAAAATACAAGACAATGGGCGGGCACCCGGACCCGGCCAGGGTCTTGAACTGGGCCACGTCCATCATATCCGTGACAAACACCCGGTCATACTCGTCCAAATGTTTGATTTTCCCCAAAAAACTCAGGGATGCGGTGCGCATCCGCCATCGCCAGTAAAGCGGTGCCAGGGTCATCAACGTGATGTCATGGCGGGAATGCTCAGCAAAACCGGCGGCAAAATCTTTGTGGGATCCCCCGAAAAACGGCTCCAGAAACAGTATATTCATCTTTTGTCCTGTTTTTTCTCTTTTTTCTCCGGTATTTAAGTAACGGTTTCAATTAGCGGGGTCAAGCGTGAGCCCAAAAAATCATTGCCAGATCACCGCATTCAATTGTAAACTGAACTGTTGTTGAAACCGCCCTGTAGAAATAACCCGGGCGCCTGTTACCATTAAAGCGGCAAACCATTGTTGACCCAGAGACATGCCAGAACCCATTCTTACCTATAAGACCGATCAATTTTCCATCTCATTGGACCTCCAGGGAAATCAAGAATATACCAAGGTCAGTTATCCTGTAAAATACGGCATTTTCTCCCGCCTGGAGACCCGGGACCGGATTCTGGAGTTCAACCTGAACCATGAGATCACCCATGCCAGATCCAAAACCCGGGACTGGCTTCACCCGTCCGAATGGCTCAAACGAACCCGGGGAAACGACTGGATCTATTATTCCAGCGGCGGATATGCCGGGGTGTTTGAGGCTATCGGCGAATATTACCTGCCCAATTTCATGTATCCCACCAATTCCCTTCTGGGCGGGCACCCCTTTGAATTTCCCGTGATCGCAGACCTGTGTCGCTCCTGGCAGAACACCCTGTCCGGCCTTCCCGATGCGCTGCCTGACATGCCGGACCCGATTTCCGAGTGGATCAAAAAAGCCGGATCAAACGATATGACGGTCCTGGAAAAAAAAGCGGATCGACTGTTTGACATCAGCGGGGCCAGGGCCACGGTGCTGCCGCCGGACGCCCGGCATTGTGACTACAACCTGATTCCCTTGACCATTGCGGACGGATGCCTGTACAAATGCCGGTTCTGCAAAGTCAAAAACAAGAAACCGTTCACCGAACGGTCCAGAACCGACATCCAGCGGCAACTCCGGGAACTCAAACTTCTCTATGGCCCGGACTTGATCAATTACAATGCCCTGTTTTTGGGCGAACATGATACACTGAACGCGTCAAAGGACCTGATTCTGTTTGCCGCCCAACAAGCTTATGACACGCTGGGATTTGAGCACAGCTTCATGAAACAGCCCCGGATATTTCTGTTCGGCAGCGTGGATTCCCTGCTCAACGCGGACATGACATTGTTTGAAGCACTCAACCGCCTGCATTTTGAGACGCATATCAATATCGGCCTGGAATCCCATGACCCGGCCACCCTGGAACGAATCGGAAAACCCGTCACCGCCGAAAAAGTGGGCCGGGCATTTGACCGCATGGGCAAGATCAACCACGCCTTTGCGAACATAGAGATGACCGGCAACTTTATCATGGACGATGACCTGCCATCCACCCACATTCCGTCCATGCTGGCCCTGGTCAGGGACCGATTTTCCCGCCCGGTTCCCAAAGGCAGTATCTATCTGTCCCCGCTGCAGTTTGGAAAACCCTCCCGGGAATTGCTGTACGATTTCTACCGCCTGAAAACCGCCAGCCGCCTGCCCATGTTTCTGTACATCATCCAGCGACTGTAAGACGGATAACAGACCCGAACCCCTGATAAGGAGGAAAAAATGAACCAGACCGACAATCATTCAAAAATGCGCGCGGGTGTGATAGCCGCGTTTGCCTCAGATGCCCTGGCCCTGGGCGTTCACTGGGTGTATGATGTTTCCTGTATCAAGGAACGGTACGGCCGCCTGGATCGTCTGACCACCCCTGAGATCGCCTTGTTTCACAAAAACAGGCAAAAAGGGAATTTCACCCATTACGGCGACCAGATGCAGGTGCTGCTGGAATCCCTGCATCACTGCAACCGGTTTGATCCGGCTGATTTCGCAGCCCGGTGGCAGGCCCTGTTTGACCAATATGACGGATACCTGGACAAGGCCACCAAAACCACCCTGTCCAATTTTCAGGCAGGCCGGTCACCGGCTGCCGCCGGATCAGATTCCACGGATCTGGGAGGGGCCGCCCGCATGGTCCCCATTGCTCTGTTCCATGGCAACGATGCCGACACCTTCATCGATTCCGCCCGTCAGCAGACCGCCATGACCCACAACCACCCCCTGGTGCTGGACACCGCACGTTTCTTTGCCCTGGCAGCCCTGGAAACCGCCAACGGCATCGGTCCGGCCGAAGCCCTCCGGTCAGCCGCCGACCAGCTGCCCTCCAAATCAGCGGTGACAGATCTCGTGGCCAGGGGCCTTGCCAGTGTTCACAAACAGACCAGCCAGGTCATTTCCGGTTTCGGCCAGGCCTGTGACACCACCGAGGCCCTGCCCGGCACCATCCACCTGATCGCCCGGTACCCAAAAGACCTGAAAACCGCCTTGATCGAAAATATCATGGCCGGCGGTGATTCTTCAGCCAGGGGAATCCTGTGCGGCTTTATCCTGGGGATTCACAACGGCCTGGATGCCGTTCCCCGGAACTGGCTGGCGGAGATGACCGCGTATGAAAGCATCAAGACCATGACCGGCGGCGTGTGACAGATCATTTAGGACTTATCTGTACTTTTATCACTTTGATATTTTCGACACCCACCTCGCTCTGTGACAACTATCCTGCCACAGGGGGGGGGGATTTTTTTACACCTTGAAAAAAAACCTGACTTAATTTGCATTTTTTCCTGCAGCTGACTCCATCGCTCAAATTCCCTTGGGGTTAAAATTTCTACCTACCCTGGCCGGTTAATGGGGCTTCATTCGACAAAAATCTCAAAAAAATCAATTTTTTATGAATTAGCACAATCCTTGCATATATAGTGTTAAAATCAATCCCCCACCTCCTTTAACAGACAAAGCTGTTGAGAATTTTACAGGCGGATAAAAAGAACCGGATTAGCTCAAAGGATTGATCAAAACAAACAGTCAAAACAAAGGAGATTCAATCATGCAGCTTGCAAAATGGGACCCCTTCAGAGAAATGGAAGATGTGTTCGGCCGGTATGCGAAAGCACTCAGATGGCCGCACAAAGGCAGCCAGGATCTCATGGAAAGTGGGGACTGGGCACCGAGTGTTGATATTTTGGAAACCGAAAAAGAATTCGTCATAAAAGCGGAAATTCCCGGTGTGAGCAAGGATGACGTCAAGATTTCGGTTGATAATGGCACGTTAACCATCCGTGGTGAAAAAAAACAGGAAAAAGAAGAAAAAAATAAAAAATTTCACCGGGTAGAACAATTTTACGGCAGTTTTGCCCGCAGCTTCACTCTGCCGGAAAACGTTGATGAAACAAAAATCGAAGCTGCCTTTAAAAATGGCATGCTGAAGCTTCAGATCCCCAAAACAACGGTATCAAAACCCAAGGCCATTGACATTAAAATAAATTAAAACCTGCTGGTTATTCTGTATAGATGATTTTTGTCAAAACGTGCATGAAAAATTTTCGGCCCCCTGCAGAACCAAGATATTTGGCCCCAGCTTGGGACAGGCACTAAGTGATTGTGCCTGTCCCCCCGTCAGGGGGGCATTGTCTCAAAAGGTACCGCATAAAACAAAAAATAATTTTAGGAAATTATCAGGGCAGCCTAAGGAGTTTTTTCAAAATTCTGTGCCATGGGCCGGACTCCAGAAAACATCTGCCCTTGGCACCAGCCAAAGTAAAAACCAGCTCCGAGAACGGGCCTGGCATGACAGCGTAAAAACCCTTTTCATGGATCACATTTAATGGTACAACCCGGGCCATGACACTTTCCGGCCCCATATCCCTTCACGGCGGACATTCCGGTGAATTCTGCTGCCATGCCCAGGATTCTCTGGCGGATATCCTCGACCAGTATATTCAAAAAGGGTTCCGGCAGGTAGGGATCACCGAGCATATCCCGCCGGTGCACGCAAAATTTCTTTACCCCGAAGAGATCGAACAGGGGCTGACCCAAGACCATCTTTATGAGCGGTTTGCCAGATACTTCAAGACCCTCCGGCAGCTGAAAGTGGATCTGGCCGACCGGATACAGATCTTTGCCGGTATGGAAACCGAAGCCTTTACCGGTTATCTGCCCCATGTCCGGCATCTGACGGCTGAATTTTCTCCCGATTATATCGTGGGATCGGTGCATCACGTGGCTGACATCTGCTTTGACTATTCTTCGAAAAACTATACCGCAGCGGTCCGGGCCTGCGGGTCTGTCGAAGAGCTCTACATGGCATATTTTGACCGGCAGCTTGAGATGATCGACGCGGTCCGGCCTTTTGTGGTGGGGCATTTCGACCTGGTCCGCATCCATGATCCCCATTACCGGGAACGGGTCGAACAGCCGGATATTGCTCAAAAAATCGACCGCAACCTGGACCTGATCAAAGATCTGAATCTGGTCATGGATCTGAATTTGCGGCCTCTGGCCCGGGGCGAGGCAGAACCCTACCCCACAAAATCCATCCTGGAAAAAATCCGGTCCCGGCGGATCCCCATGGTGCCGGGAGACGATTCCCATGGAATTGCCCAGACCGGAAACCATGTGAATGCCGGCATCCGACTGCTGGAAAAAATGGGGTTTGACACCCGATGGCCGGTTCCCCGGCTCCTGAAAATGAAACCGGAGGCATGATGAGGGCGTTCATTCAACGCGTCAAACAGGCGAAGGTAGTGGTTGACAACACGGAAATCTCAGCCATCGGACCCGGCATTCTGGTACTGCTGGGGGTCCAGGACGGAGACACGGAAAAAGACGCGGATTATCTGAAGGAAAAAATCATACACCTGCGGATCTTTGAGGATGACCAGGGAAAGATGAACCGGTCCCTGATAGACCTGGGCCTGGCGCTCATGGTGGTGTCCCAGTTCACCCTGCTGGGGGACTGCCGCAAAGGCAGACGGCCCTCCTTCACCCGGGCGGCCCCGCCGGAGACCGCTGAACATCTCTACAGGTATTTCATTGAAGCCGCCCGGGCAGCAGGTGTTCCGACTGCCGGCGGAAAATTCCAGGCGTTGATGGAAGTATCCTTGACCAACCACGGGCCGGTGACCCTGCTGCTGGATACCCGGCTGAACGAATCGAACTGACATGAACGATCCCGGTTCGGCCGAAAGCCTTGTCATTGTATTGAAAGAACCCCAGGGACCCCTCAATATCGGGGCCGTTTGCCGGGTGATGATGAACTTCGGATTTTCACGGCTGCGCCTGGTGAACCCGTGCCCGGACTTCAATTGCCTGGATGCCAGAAAAATGGCCCTGGGCGCGGTGCACATTCTGGAACAGGCCGACATTTTTCCCGATCTTGAAACCGCTCTGGCAGACATCCATATCACGTTCGGCACCACCCGGCGGTTCGGTAAATACCGGAAACATTTTCTCACACCGGCCACCGCGGCCCGGACCATCCGCCGGTCGGGTAATGACACCCGGTGCGCCCTGCTTTTAGGCCGGGAAGACACCGGTCTGGAGACCCGGGATCTGGATTTGTGTCAGCAGTTTGTCACCATTCCCACCCATGAAGACTATCCGTCCATGAACCTGAGCCATGCGTTGGCCGTGCTGTTGTACGAGGTGTCCCTCAAATCTGAAACCACCGGCCGGTTTTACGATCCAGCCCCCAAAAAACCGGCTTCCGGCAAAGAGATCGAACACCTGTTTTCCCACATGCGCCAGACGCTTCTGGATATCGATTATCTGGATCCCCAGAACCCGGACCACCTGCTGCGGACCTTTCGCCGTCTGTTCGGCGATGCGGGGTTAAGTTCCCGGGATGTCCGGATTTTAGAAGGCCTGATGAGCCGCATCGACTGGACGGAAAATCAGCGCCGGCAGGTGTCTGAAAAAAAATCATAAGCGGTTCCTGCGGAACCCGATCAATCTGTTTTCCTTGACAAAACCATTGTCCCATGGCTTAACATGAGCACAAGGACAATTCTCAAAAAGGAGACCAAGACCCATGATCAAACGAATACTTGTGGGACTCGGCGGCACCCCGTTTACCGCAGCCGCCACCCGGTGGGCCACTGAACTGGGAGATCTGCACCAGGCCCAGCTCACCGGCGTCACCATCGTCAATACCAAAAAACTGGAAAATGTGGGGCCGGTCCCGGCCGGGGCAGCCGCCTACGCCCAGCGCATGCGCGAAAACAACGTCCAGGTGACCAAAGAAGGCACGGAACAGGCCATCGCCGTTTTCAAAGACCATTGCAGCAAACAGAAAGTCGTGTGCCGCCGGATCAAATATGAAGAGGGCGACACCTTTGAGGCCATGATCGATGAAGACCGGTTCAACGATCTGACCATTTTCGGTCTGCGCAGTATTTTTGAATACGGCTTTGTCGAAGACCCGGACAAAGCCATCCTCAAACTGCTGCGCCACGGGGTCCGGCCCATTCTGGCGGTGGCGGAAAAATACCGGCCCGTCAAAACCGTGGTGATCGCTTTGAGCGGTTCCATGGAATCGGCCAGATCCACCCGGGATTATCTGCAGCTCAATCCCTGGCCCGGCGCCAAAATCCGTCTGGTCCACTTCATGCGCCGCAAAAAACCGGAACCGTTTCTGCTGGAAAAAGCCGCGGACTACTGCCAGGCTCACGGATTTGAAGTCCATACCGACCTCATTGACGGCAACCCCAAAACCGATCTGCTGGCATATGCCCATGAACAGAAAGCGGATCTCATCGTCATGGGCAACAGCTCCCAGAATATCATCAAACGAAGTCTGCTGGGGGACACGGTTCTGGAAACCATCCATTCAGCGGACATTCCTTTGTTTCTGTCCCAGTAGGCATGCTGCTGAAACCGCCCCAAACCGAGGCTGTTCCGGACTGCTGCCGGCAAGGTCTCTACTCCTGCCTGCTGCCGCTGGCACTTTTCCTGCTGTTGTGCCTGACCTGGCCCCGGGTGAGCAACGGCGAAGAGTTCGCACTTGAATGGGCCTGGGTCCCGGGTCTGGATCTGAACCTGGCCTTCCGTCTGGACGGATTGAGCCTGCTGTTCGGCCTGATCATCACCATGACCGGGTTTTTCGTCACCATCTATGCATCCAGTTACATGGCGGGCCATCCTCATAATGGCCGGTTTTTTGTGTTCCTTCACGCATTCATGATCGCCATGCTGGGCATTGTGTTTGCCGACAACCTGCTGCTGATGTTTATCTGCTGGGAAGCCACCACGGTCCTGTCGTTTCTGCTCATCGGATTTGACCACGAAAAAGCGGCGGCCCGGGAAAATGCCCGCCAGGCCCTGCTGGTCACCGCGGCCGGGGGCCTGTTTCTGCTGATGGGAATTCTGCTGCTCAAATCCGCGGGATTTCCCATGACACTGAGCCTGCTGGATGCTTCCGGAGACCGGATCCGGGGCCATGCCCTGTATCCGGCGTTTTTCATCTGTTTTCTGGTGGGGGCCATGACCAAATCCGGACAGGTGCCGTTTCATTTCTGGCTGCCCAACGCCATGAGCGCGCCGACCCCCATCAGTGCGTTCCTCCATGCCGCCACCATGGTCAAGGCCGGGATATACCTGCTCATGCGTCTGCATCCGGTCATGGGTGGAACGATGCTGTGGATGAGCACCCTGGTGATGGTAGGTGGTGCCACGGCCCTGTGGGGGGCAATACAGGCCCTTGGTCCCTGTGATTTAAAACGTATTCTGGCATACACCACGCTCATGGCGCTGGGCATTCTGACCCTGTTTCTGGGCGGCCAGACCGTGCTGTCCCTGACGGCGGCCACCACGTTTCTCATGGTCCATGCCCTGTACAAGGCAGCCCTGTTTCTGGCGGTGGGCAGCATCGACCACCAGACCGGGACCCGGGATCTGAACCACCTGGGCGGGCTGTTGACCCGCATGCCCCTGACCGCTCTGGCTGTGGCCGGGGCCACGTTGTCCATGGCCGGGTTCCCTTTGTTTTTCGGATTTATCGGCAAAGAGATCATGTATGAAGGGGCCCTGGCCGAGGAGATGTTTCCATTTTTCGCCGCCACGGTGACGCTGGCGGCCAATGCCCTGATGACCGCCGTTGCCGCCGTCATTCTCATCACCCCGTTTGCCGGTCCTTTGCCTGACAATCTGAAAACCGTCTCCGAAACCCCCTGGACCATGCGCATAGGGCCCGCGTTCATGGGTGTTTTAGGTGTCATCTTCGGTATCATACCCGAATGGGTGTCGGAAAACCTGATTCAACCGGCGGTCTTCGCTTTCCAGCCGGACCGGGAAGATATCCGGCTGTTTCTGTTCCACGGGATCAATCTGCCATTGATGTTGAGCATCATCACCCTGACTTCCGGGGCACTGATTTACTGGCAGCGAATCCGCCTGCGCCAGGCTATCCGAACCTTCACGGACCGGCTGTGGATCACCACGCCCATGCTTTACCAGTCCGGGCTGACCCGGTTTCTTACCGCAGCGGCAAAGATGACCCGGTTTCTTCAGAACGGATCTTTGACCTTTTATCTGTCAGTCACGGTATTCACGCTGGCACTGGTGACGGCAATGGCCTGGCTGCCCCATATGCCGGGGATTCTGATCCCACCGGCCATCAATGGCCCCTGGATTGCCTTCGGCCTGTTCATTTTTGTTCTGGCTGCCACCGCCGTGGTGGTAACGGCCCGGCACCGGCTGTCCGCCATCGGCGGGCTGGGAGGCGTGGGCGGTGGGGTGGCATTGATATTTCTGGTATTCGGCGCTCCGGATATCGCTTTGACCCAGCTGCTGGTGGAGACCCTGACGCTGATTTTCGTCTCCCTGATTTTGCTGCGCCTGCCGCCCCTGGAACAGTTGACAGGGTCTGATAAATCATCCCGGATGCCCCTTGCCCGGAATGCAGGTCTGTCCATCGGTACCGGTTTGGTGATCACCACCCTGCTCATGGGCATTGCCGGCACCCCCCTGGACCGGGGCCTGACCGAGTTTTTCGAAACCGCCAGTTTTGCGGCGGCCCACGGACGCAATATCGTCAATGTCATCCTGGTGGATTTCCGCAGTCTGGACACGCTGGGTGAAATCTGTGTGGTGGTGCTGGCCGCCTGGGCCGGCGTCAACCTGATCCGGGGGGCCGCCGGCCAGAGGAATGAAAAGTGAAATCCATTATATTGAAAACCGCCACCCGTCTCATGATCGGCTTGATGCTGATCTTTGCCGTATATCTGTTTCTGCGGGGTCACCATGAACCCGGCGGCGGTTTTTCCGCCGCCCTTCTGGCCGGTACCGCATTTTCTCTGTTTGCCATCACCGAAGGACCGGATCAGGTCCGCAAAGCCATTCGCATCCGCCCGTCCGCCATGGCCATGACCGGCCTGGCTCTGGCCGCCGGTGCCGGCCTGCCTGCCCTTTTTGCCGGAAAACCGTATATGACCGGTATGTGGTGGCAGACAACCACCGTTTCCACAGGCACGCCCCTTTTATTTGACCTGGGTGTTTTTCTGGCGGTGCTGGGCGCGATCCTGTCCATGCTCCTGGCCCTGGAGGAGAACTAAGAACATGGAATATCTGCTGGCTCCGTTGGTGGGACTCATGTTCAGCGGTGCCCTGTTTCTGATGCTTTCCGGAGAACTGGTCCGGTTTGTTTTCGGATTCGTGCTTATGGGCAATGCCGTCAACCTGCTGATTTTCGCGGCAGGCCGCCTGACATTTGTGGACCCGCCGCTCATCGATCCCGCCCGGACGATTCCGGCGAATCCCATGGCCAATGCCCTGCCCCAGGCCCTGATCCTGACGGCCATCGTCATTGGATTTGCCATGACGCTTTTTCTTCTGGTCCTGCTGTATCGTACCTATGCCCAATCCCGGACCTTGAATGCCGGCCGGACCCCGTTTCTGTCAGAACATCCTGACGATGACACCAACCCCGGTCATTCAGGAAAGGAACCCTCATGACCAGTCTGCTGACGCTGCCGATTCTGATCCCCATGGGGACCGCTATTGTCACCTGGTTTTTCAGGGACCATCACCGCCATGCCGGCACCGCAGCCACCGCCGGGGCGCTGATTCATCTTGCCGGTTCGGCCCTTCTGTTGTCAGCGGTCATGGCACAGGGTCCGAAGGCTTTGTGGGTGGGCGACTGGCCGGCTCCGGCCGGCATCTGCCTGGTGGCCGATCTGTTAAGCGCTGTTCTGGTCTTGTCCACGGCGGTTATCCACGTTGCCGTCGTGATCTATACCCGCATCGATACCACGCCCGGACAGATCCGGGCCGGTTTCCATCCGTTCATGCAGATACTGACGGCAGCGATATGCGGGGCGTTTCTGACCGGAGACCTGTTCAATCTTTATGTCTGGTTCGAAGTGATGCTCATGGCCTCGTTCGGCATCATGGTCATGAATCATCCGGCGGGGCGGCTTCCCAATGCGGTCAAATATGTGACCCTGAATATGGTGGCCACAATGTTTCTGCTCACAGGCATCGGGCTGGTTTACGGGATGACCGGCACCCTGAACCTGGCGGACCTGCACGACAAAGCGGCCCTGGTAAAAAACCCCGGGCTTCTGGCCGGCATCTCCCTGATCCTGATGACCGCATTCGGCATCAAGTCGGCCCTGTTTCCCTTGTTTTTCTGGTTACCGGCATCATACCACACCCTTCCGCCGGGCATGGCCGCTTTTTTCGGCGGACTGCTCACCAAGGTGGGGGTGTATGCCCTGATCCGTCTGTTCACGCTGGTTTTTGTCACCCAGACCCACATCACCCACACGATTCTGATGATCGCGGCCGGACTCACCATGGTTGCCGGGGTGGTGACCGCCGCCTCCCAGATGGACATCCGCCGGATTCTGTCGTTTCACATCATCAGCCAGGTGGGATACATGGTCCTGGGACTGGCCGTGTTCACCCCCCTGGCCCTGGCTGCGGCCCTGATCTATATGGTCCACAACATCATTGCCAAAGCCACCCTGTTTCTGGCGGGCGGACTGATCCACCGGGCCGGCGGCTCGTTTCATCTCAAACAGATCGGCGGCCTTTACAAAACCCATGGCCTGCTGTCCGCGGGATTTTTCATTCCCGCATTTGCCCTGGCCGGGTTCCCCCCATTGTCCGGGTTCTGGGCCAAACTGCTGATCATCTATGCCTGTCTTGAAAGCCGGCACTTTGCTGCAGCAGCCCTGGCCGCATGTGTGGGACTGCTCACCCTGTTTTCCATGGTCAAAATCTGGATGGAAGCCTTCTGGAAGCCGTCACCCCGGCCCCGCGACATCTCCAATACCCAGGGGTCCCCCTGGTGGATGATGGCACCGGTGCTGAGTCTGTGCCTGTTGATCCTGCTGATGGGGATTTTCATGGAACCGGTGTTGCAGGTGGCTCTGGCCGCCGGAGAACAGCTGCTCCACCCGGCCGCCTATATGGCTGCGGTGAAAGGCGGACAATAATGCCCCTGCTGATCCTCAACATTTTTTTTGCCGCCGTGTTCACCCTGCTTTTGGGCAGTCCCCGCATCAACGCCTTTGCGGCGGGATTTTTCATCGGATATATCCTCCTGTGGGTCTCCAGCCCGCTGTATCCGGATACCCGGTACTTCAAAAAACTGCCCAAAACCCTCAACCTGATTCTCTTTTTTTTCAAGGAACTGGTGATCTCCTCTTTCCGGGTGGCCTGGGATGTCATCACACCGTCCCATATCAGCCGTCCGGGCATCATCGGCGTACCGCTGTCGGCCCGAACCGACCTGGAGATCTTTCTGGTATCCAGCCTGTTGTCGCTGACACCGGGCACCTTGAGCGTGGATCTTTCGGAAGACAGATCCACACTGTTTGTTCATGTCATGTTTCTTGAAGATGTAGACAAAACCCGGCTGGAAATCAAAAACGGACTGGAAAGACGCGTCCTGGAGGTGATGCGGTAATGAATCCACAGGCATTTTTATCCGGCGCCGCCCAGATCGCCATGGTGATCCTGCTTGTCAGCATGGCGCTGGTACTGTGGCGTCTGGTCAAAGGCCCGACCGCCGCGGATCGCGTCATTGCCATGGATCTGTTGTCCGTGCTGGTGGTCACATTTCTGGTATCCCTTGCCATTCACACCCGGCAGACCAGTTATCTGGATGTGGCCATTGCCTATGCCTGTATCGCCTTTCTGGGAACCATTGCCCTGGCCCGCTTCATCCAGCGGGCATCCCGGCATGATTCTTCAGACCCCCCCCCCGGCAATTCCCTGAAACCCCCATCCTCTGAAAGAGACGTCCATGACTGAGTATGTCACCGCCATCTTCATGATTTTGGGCAGCCTGTTCTGCCTGGTGGCCGCCCTGGGGGTTTTCCGGTTTCCGGACACGCTCATCCGCATGCATGCCGTTACCAAAGCGGGATCCCTGGGCGCCGGGCTGATGGTTCTGGGCCATGCGGCTTTTTTTCAGAATCCGGGAATTCTTCTGCGTGCCGTGTTCATCATCCTGCTGCTGCTGCTTACAGCACCTGTCGCGGCCCATCTTATCGCCCGGGCATCCTACCGGAGCGGTGTCCCTCTCTCCGGGCATACCTGGATCGATGAATTGAATGACAAAAAAGAATAAGTAGCTATATTGTAATCATTTGTTGACAATTCATCCGGTTTGGATTAAGGTAAGCCCGCAATTGAAAACTGCCGCAGAATGCGGCTTTTTGAGACAACCACAAGAGAAAAAGGGGATCTGCGGGATGTCACCGGGAGGTATATTCGTTCAGGGCATCATCAGTGTATTTTTTGGTATGGCTCTTTTGTATCTATCTATCAAAATCACTGCATTCGCTGTTGACAAATTTTCACGGACAGACAAAGGAGTCGGGAAAGATGGGAAATAAACTGTTGGGTTTGTTGAATACGACAGGATTTGTTCACCTGACCCCGGGCATGATTATCATGTGGATCATCGGACTGCTGCTGATCTATCTGGCCATCAAAAAGCAGTATGAACCGCTGCTGCTGCTTCCCATCGGCTTTGGTATCCTCCTGGTCAATCTGCCGTTGAGTGGATTGATGGTGGAACACGAAGGCCTGCTGTGGAAATTCTACCATTACGGGATTCACTGGGAGATCATCCCGCCCCTGATTTTTCTGGGCATCGGCGCATTCACGGATTTCGGACCGCTGCTGGCCAATCCCCGGCTGATTTTTCTGGGAGCCGGTGCCCAGGCAGGCGTCTATATCACTTTTTTCGCTTCCCACGCCATGGGCTACAATATCATGGAAGCCGCCACCATCGGCATGATCGGCGGAGCCGACGGTCCGACGACCATTTTTATTTCCTCCAAACTGGCGCCCCAGCTCCTGGGGGCCTGTGCGGTGGCCGCTTATTCCTACATGGCCATGGTCCCCATTATCCAGCCGCCCATCATGCGGTTGATGACCACCAAGGCGGAACGCGCCATGCGGATGGCCAAGCCCCGGCCGGTGAGCAAACGGGAAAAACTCCTGTTCCCCATCATTTCCACCTTTGTGATCATCCTGCTGATCCCGGCATCGGCCCCGCTGATCGCCATGCTCATGCTGGGCAACCTGTTCCGGGAGTCCGGGGTGGTGGAACGCTTGAAAGGCGCGGCCCAGAATGAGCTGATGAACATTGTCACCATTTTTCTGGGACTGCCCATCGGTGCCACCATGCACGCGGATATTTTTCTACAGCCCAAAGTGCTGTTTATTTTTATCCTGGGACTCATTGCGTTCATTTTGAGTACAGCGACCGGTATTTTACTGGCCAAACTGATGAACCTGGTATCCAAGGAAAAAATCAATCCGCTGCTGGGAGCGGCCGGCGTGTCTGCCGTACCCATGTCGGCCCGGGTCGTACACAAAGTGGGCATCGAGGCGGACAAGAGAAACTACCTGATCATGTATGCCATGGGTCCCAATGTGGCCGGCGTGATCGGTACCGTCATCGCGGCAGGAATGTTCATCACCCTGCTGACCCCCTGATGGACAAACAGAAGTTTTTGTAACGAGAATATTGAATCGATTGACAGACATAATTGTCAGGAACCAACCAAACACACGAGGAGAAAAAAAATGTCAAATGAAATAACCGCCCCGTTACCAGGAAAAATCGTCAGACTGGACATTGAAACAGGGACATCCATTGAAGAAGACATGGAAATTCTGGCCATCGAAGCCATGAAAATGGAAACCATCGTCTATGCCCCCTGTGACGGGAAAATCGAAAAAATGCTGAAAAAAGTGGGCGATGAAGTAGAAGAAGGGGATGTAATCGCCACGGTGGCATAGCGTTCTTTATTCAGATCATTTTACGATCCAATGCCTGTCGGCGCTTCTGCCGGCAGGCATTTTTTTTTATCCAGCCCAACATAAAAGTATTTCATCATTGATGCCGGATGGATGGGGCTATCGATACATGAAAAAACACATGACATTGTCTGTTTTTGACTTGTCAAACTATCTGGGTGTCAGGACGGATACGATTAACCGGCGGGTCTGTCGTGGGGGGTATCGGATTGTTATTCCCGGTTGTCCTGGGAGAGGGATATCATTTTATCCAGTCCATGATTTCCGGCACCTTTTCAATGGGTCTGTTCATCACTTTTGTCGCTGTTTTCGCTAAAATTTTTGCCACAGCCATCACCCTGGGCTGGGGAGGATCGGGAGGGATATTTGCTCCCTGTCTGCTTATCGGCAACCTCACCGGCATTGTTTTTCACAAAATTGTGTTTCCGCTGTTTGAGAACGCCGCCGTTGCCAGTGAAGGCGCCTATGCGTTGCTGGGAATGGCAGGCCTGATCAGCGGGGTGATGCAGGCACCGTTAACAGGGATCTTCCTGGTGGTGGAAATCACCGGTGGATATGAAACCATTTTGCCGTCGATCATGGTTTCTGCCATTTCATCCACCATGAGCCACTATATCGAACCGGCCTCTTTTTATTTTAAAGAACTGATTAAACAGGGTCAGTTTCTTCGGCCAGGCACGGATGCAAGAATTTTATCTGATCTGAACATCAGCGAACTGATCTCAACCGATTTCACCAAGGTGTCTGAAAACATGATTTTCAGGGAATTCATCGAGACAATAAAAACATCAAATCAGTTCTTTTTCCCGATGGTTGACGAAAAAACGAATACATATAAAGGCATGATAGAAATCCGCAATATCCGCAGGTTTGTCTTGAATCCAGGCATATATGACATGGTTTTTCTCAATCATATCATGGACACCGACGTACTGACCGCTTCTCTGGAAAATGATCTGCAGGACGTTCTGGAGATGATGGAAACAAATCGTCTGGAAAGCCTCCCGGTGGTATATATTCCGGAAAGTGACAAATTTCTGATGTATTTCACCCATGATGCCATTCAGATCGACCTGGACAGCTCCTACCCGACCTCACCCAAAACAACAAAGCAGCAAGCGACGGCACTTTTAAAGAAATGGGGTTCAAACCCTGAAAAAGCATCGCAGTTTTTTTCGGCGGTTCCAACAATGCCCGCAAGGCCCTGCAAATGGGGTTGAAAATCGCCATGGTCTCCAACCTTCCCCTGGATATCTATACCATCCATCAGGGAAAAAAGGCACGGATTACTACGAAACCATCATCAAAGAATCAAATCTGGCAACCCCTGTCAGCCAGGTTTTGCGGGACTGGCATTACTATGACAAATCTGAATTTGATACCCTGCTCTATGATGTCCCCCACGATACTTTGATTGTGCTGGGTGCTTATGGGCACGGGGTGATCAAGGATCTGCTTTTCGGCAGTAAAATGGAAAAAATCCAGTCTACTGTGACCAACAACCTTTTGATAACCGGGCCTGTTCTGCAGGGTCACCGGTTGTCAGTCATAGCTGAACACCTTGTATACGGTGGATGTCCCCAATAGGGCATCAATCCGTCCTTCCAGCTCTGCCCGCTCGGCATTGGCCATCCACCATTTCCAGGATTCAAGGGATTTCCAGGTGCTGATCACCAGATATTCATGGAGATCATCCACATTTCTCAGCGTTTCACCGGAAATATAGCCCGGTTGTCGGTCCGCCATGCCCCGCAGCTCGATGAGCATCTCAGACAGGGTCGGCAGCAGCGCCAGATCCATACCGGAGGTAAGTTTGGGGACACGCCGGGTCATCAATACACGGATGGTCATATGATTCCTCCTTTTAAATCACCAGGCTCTGTAATGTCAACAGGACACCGGCGGTGACCGCGGACCCGATCACGCCGGCCACATTCGGACCCATGGCATGCATGAGCAGGTGGTTCTGGGGATCTGCTTCCATGCCCAGCTTCTGGCTGACACGGGCCGCCATGGGCACGGCGGACACCCCGGCCGACCCGATCAGGGGATTGATCTTGGTGGTCAGAAACAGGTTCATCAGCTTGACCATGAGAACCCCGGCCGCCGTGCCGATGGCAAAGGCCACCGACCCCAGAACCAGAATCCCCAGTGTGGACAGGTTCAGAAACTGGCCGGCGGACAGCTGGGCACCCACCCCCAGTCCCAGAAGAATGGTGACGATGTTGATCATTGCGTTCTGGGCGGTCTGGGAAAGCCGCTCCACCACCCCGCATTCCCGCATGAGGTTTCCGAACATGAAAAACCCGATCAACGGTGCGGCAGAGGGCAGCAGCAGAATGCAAAGTCCCAGCACCACGATGGGAAAAATGATTTTTTCTACCTTGCCCACCGGCCGCAGCTGATTCATGCGGATTTTCCGTTCATTTTTGGTGGTCAGTGCCCGCATGATGGGCGGCTGGATCATAGGCACCAGGGCCATATAAGAATACGCTGCCACGGCAATGGGACCCACCAGATGAGGGGCCAGCTGACTGGACAGAAAGATGGCCGTGGGGCCGTCAGCCCCGCCGATAATCCCGATAGAAGCGGCCTCGAACAGGTTGAAGTGGATTCCCGGCACAAAATCCGTGAGCATCAACGCCCCGATCAGGGTGATAAAAATCCCCACCTGGGCCGCAGCCCCCAGCAGCAGGGTCTTGGGATTGGCAATCAGGGGGCCGAAATCGGTCATGGCCCCCACCCCCATGAAGATCAGCAGCGGAAACACCCCGGTCTTGATACCGATGGTATAGATATAATACAGGATCCCTCCCGGGTCCGCCATACCGGCCAGCGGCGTGTTCACCAGGATGGCGCCGAATCCGATGGGCACCAGAAGCAGGGGCTCGAATTTCTTGTTGATGGCCAGGTACAACAGCAGGATGCCGATGCCGATCATCAGGATCTGTCTGACCCCGTCGAAAATATTGCCGGATTCAGGGGAAATAAAACTGGACAGCCCGGTGGACCTGGCAAAATTGGCCGCCATTTCAAGCATGGGCGGCAGTGCCACCGCATTGCCGGCACCTGCCTGGGAAGGGCCGGCTGCATGGGCGGCCGACACCGTCCATATCAACAGCACCATACCGCAAAAAAGGGTCGGAACTGATTTTTTCATGTCCATAAATAATAATCCTTTGGGCTGAGCCGGCTAAGCTTCAAGCGTCAGCAGCACCTGACCGGTCTGGACCGTCTGGCCCTTGACCACCGGAATGGATGTGATTTTACCGCTGACAGGAGACTGTACCGGGGTTTCCATTTTCATGGCCTCCAGAATCAGCAGGGTTTCCCCTTCGGTCACCGTATCCCCCTCGCCGAACAGGATCTGATACACATTGCCCGGCATCGGAGCCTTGACTTCCGTTTTCGGTTTTTCCTTGACAGCAGGCTTAGGTTCCGGGCCATCCGCAGAGGTGATGCCGGTGACATACCCGGTGTCATCCTCCACCGTAACCTCATAGGTTTTTCCATCCACCGTGACCTTGTAGTTCAAACTGACCGGACCCTTGGGGCCTGCCGCAGGTTCTGACGGCCCGGTTGCCGGCCCCGGTTTTTGCGCCGGTTCCGGCGCAGCGTCTTCGGCAGGGGCGGGATCCGGTTTTTTCTTCCGGACCTTGACCGGCTGGTGCCCTTTGAGAAAATCCAGACCCGTGTTGCCACCGGGGGTGGCCAGGGCCCCGATGATGAAAATATTTTCATCGGTCACGGGCAGGCCCTCGGCCTCCAGTATTTTTTTCGCTTTGGGAATGCCGGGTTCCAGCAGTTCCACCGGATCGCCGTCAAATTTTTTCATCCCCAGCTGCTTTTCCGCAATCGCCACAATTTCCGGGTCCGGTGGCATGGGGGTCCGGCCGAAATATCCCAGCACCATTTTTCCATATCCGTCCGTGATCTTGTTCCATTTACCCTGGGTCACATTGGCATAGGCCTGCTGAAAATAAAACTGGGACACCGGGGTCACAGAGGTGCCGAACCCCCCTTTGGCGATACATTCAGACATGGCCTGGATCACTTTGGGATACAGGTGAAGCGTGCCGGTATCCCGCATCATCATGGTGTTGGCGGTCAGGGCGCCGCCCGGCATGGGGGACAGGATCACCTCGGAGGACACTTTCAGGGCTTCGGGCGGAAAAAAATAATCCTTGAGACATTCCTCCTGAACCCGGTTGGCCTCCAGGATTTTGGTGACATCGATATCCAGATAATAATCGGTTCCTTTGAGGGCATGCCACATGGAGATCATATCCGGCTGGCAGGTACCGCCGGAAAGCGGAGACCTGGCCAGGCAGACCCCGTCACACCCCGCCTCGACGGCGGCCTTGTACTGGGTCACACCGATGCCAGCGGTTTCATGGGAATGCATCCAGATATCGGTATCCTCGCCCAGCAGTTTTCTGGCCGCCCGGATGGTTTCATACACTTTGGCGGGATTGGCGGTGCCGGAGGCATCCTTGAAGCACACGGAATCGTAAGGCACGCCGGAATCCAGAATCTCCTTGAGGGTTCTGAGATAGAAATCCGGGTCATGGGCCCCGGTGCACCCGGGGGGCAGTTCCATCATTGTCACCACCACCTGATGGTGAAGCCCGGCATTTTTGATGCAGTGCCCCGAGTAGACCAGGTTCCGCACGTCATTGAGCGCATCAAAATTGCGGATATGGGTCATGCCGTGCTTTTTGAACATTTTCGCGTGCAGCTCGATCATATCTTTGGGCTGTGCTGACAGGGCCACCACATTGATACCCCTGGCAAGGGTCTGCAACCGGGCATCCGGTCCGGCCGCTTCCCGGAACCGGTCCATCATGGAAAAAGCGGATTCGCCGCAATACATGAACAGGCTCTGGAACCGGGCACCACCGCCGGCTTCCAGGTGTTCTATGCCGGCATCCACGGCCGCTTCCACGGCCGGCAGAAAATCATCGGTCAATGCCCTTGCCCCGAAAACCGACTGGAATCCGTCCCGGAACGATGTGTCCATGATCTGAATTTTTTTCATCGATACCTTCCTTGAGAAAAATTGAAAACCGCTGAGTTCAATGCCGTATCCGCGCCCGGTGGGCGGCCAACGCCGCACTGATGATGGCGGTCAGTTTCAGGTTGTCGCCAGAAGAGGATGGTTTTTTCCCGGGTCTGGCAGGTTTTTTCGCCATGGCCAGAGACAGTTCCTTTTCCGTAAACGGGGCCAACAGTTTTGAGCAAATAGAGATGAGAACAAGCAGCAGAATCAGAAAACAAAACACCACCCCCATCCCCAGTATGGTGAGCTTCAGTCCCTGAAAAATCATTGGATCTCCAGACACGCCTTTTTCAAGGTCGTTATTC
>JBFLKI010000291.1:0-2964 GCA_040883135.1 Desulfotignum sp.
GATGCGGGGCTGGTGACTAGCTTTCCGTAGGCTCCGGCACAGGCACCCATCAAGACCATTCCGGCCAGCAGCAATAGAAGATATTTTTGCAAAGCTTATTCTCCTTCAAACTCGGCCAGGGCAAAAACCTGGCAACCATTAATCTGTTCCCGCCCTTGTAGATCAGGCAGTTCCACCACAAACGCGCATTCCACAAGGTCCGCCCCCAGTTTTTTGACCAGCTTCACAGCCGCCCCGACCGTTCCGCCCGTGGCAATGAGATCATCCACGATAACCACCTTTTCTCCGGGAACGATGGCATCTTCATGCATTTCCAGGGTGTCGGTACCGTACTCCAGGGCATAGGTTTCCTGAATCGTACCGCAGGGCAGCTTGCCTTTTTTCCTGACCGGAACAAAACCGATGCCCAGTTTATAGGCCACCACTCCGCCGAAAACAAACCCCCTGGCATCGATGCCCACAATCTTGTCAATGCCTTTGTCTTTGTACCGGTCGTAAAGCACATCACACGCATGTGCAAACGCAGCTGGGTTCTGCATCAATGTGGTCAGGTCCCTGAAAATGACCCCTTCAATGGGCCAGTCCGGAATACTTCGAATGGTTTCTTTTAAGTTCATTTTTCTGTTTCATCCTTTTTTGAAATCACTGCATGGTTCAATGGTCACTGTCACATCTGTATCCTGTATATCAACATCGAGTTGTGATGCTGCATTCCCGTTCTTTAAGGCAATTTCCACAAATCCGGCAGAATTGGTAATCACAAAAGGCGCTTTTGGGGGGGCCGCTGCATAGGTATCATAATACCGGGTGATCTTTGCCTGGTTGACACGCATGAGAAAGCCTTGTTCCGCAAACGGCATGAACTGTTCCATGGTCAAGTTCAGACCGATATTTCCGAACGTATCGATATGACGGACTGTCAGGCGAAACCCACCGTTGAACGGTTCTGGCTCTGGAAACACAAACGGTGTCAGATGGGAGACCTGATCACCGAAAACCCCTGGATCCATGCCGGTGGACAGGTGGGCCGCCACCGGTGCAAAAATGTCCCGGCCATGGAATGTGGTACTCACACTGGGAAGGAAATACCGGGGGCGGGTCAGGTGAATCACCCGACAAACAGTGTTCTTGAACGCCGCTGGCCACAGTACCCCGTTGTCCGGCCCCACCAGAAAATAATCTCTGGTTTCCACCAGCACCGCCCGACGGGATGTCCCTACGCCTGGATCCACCACGGTGCAGAAAATTGTGCCTTTTGGAAAATAGCCAATGGAAATATCCAGCAGATGCGCCCCATGCCCGATATCCTGGGCAGACACCCCGTGACACAGATCCACGATCCGGGCTTCCGGATGGATGGACAGAATCACGCCCTTGAGAATCCCCACAAAGGCATCGGTATGACCGAAATCCGTCAACAGGGCGATTGGCCGTAAATCTGTAGAATACGGCATCTGTTTTTCCATGGTTGCTTTTCCCATTATTACCGTAAATAACGGTTGATCAGGGTTCACTTCAGCAGCAGATATGGTATAGTAATCCTGTTTTTATGTAAAGAGTCTTACCATCAATGTCAAAAAGCTGGACAAACCATGGGAATCGAAATTGAAAGAAAATTTCTGGTCAACACCCTGCCCAAAAAAATGACCCCCGGGATTGACATCTGCCAGGGATACCTGGTCAACACCCCGGAGAAGGTGGTGCGGGTCCGCATCAAAGGAGAAAAGGGATTTCTGACGATCAAAGGCAGCCCCGAAGGACTGGTGCGGCCGGAGTTTGAATATCCCATTCCGAAAACAGATGCCCGGGAAATGCTGGACCGGTTCTGTGACGGCAATATCATTGAAAAAGCCCGGCACACCTGTCTGTATCAGGACATGATCTGGGTGATCGACCGGTTTTCAGGGGTCAACCAGGGCCTGGTGGTGGCGGAAATCGAGTTATCCTCTCCGGACCAGCCGTTTTCTGTTCCCCAATGGGCCGGCCCGGAAGTGACCGATGATCCCAGATACCTCAACGCCAATCTGGCAAATCACCCTTACCGCTTCTGGTGACCGCCAGAAATCAAAAAATCGATTTTAATTCGGTCCGGGCTTCCATATCATCTGGAAGGTCTTATTTTCGGAGATCTATTCACCAGGTAAATGCCGCAGCAGACGAGGGCCAGGCCGAACCAGACCCTCATACCCACCGGCTCAGACAGAATCACGGCACCAAAAAACACACCGAACAGCGGTGCCAGAAAAGTAAACGCCGTCAGCCCGCTGACAGCAAAATTGTGAATCATCCAGAACCAGAGGGTGTAACTGAAAAAGGCAACCACGACGATCTGATAGGCCATTGCCCATAAAACACCGGCTGCCGGAACAATGGTGTAATCATGTTCGAACAAAAGAGATCCCGCCAGCAGCACCGGGATGGCAAATACCAATTGTGAAAACAGGGTCTGATAATGATTGAGTGTCACCGACTGGCTGATCCGTTTGATATACAATGTCGTGGCTGCCCAGAAAACCGCTGCAGTCAATGACATTATGTCACCGATCCAGTTGTTTTCCGGCAGCATGGGGGACTGGATCCTGAACACCATCCACAACCCGGCAAACGCCAGGACCAGGCCTGCCGCTTTTCCAGGATGCAGCCGGTCCTGATCCACGACGAAATGCGCCCCCAGAGCCACCCAGAATGGATGGGAATACAGAAAGATGGTGGCCCTGGAAGCGGTGGTAAACGACACGCTCCAGTACAGAAAAAGAAAATCAAGCCCGAACAGCAGACCGATCATCACGGCATGATGCCAGGTTCCTCTGGGGAAAAGCACCGGGTGTCCCTTGAATCTTGCCCAGAGCAGCACCAGAAAACCGGCTGCCACGGACCGGACCGTTGCCGCCAGCAGCGGAGGGATCCCCTGGTTGCTGAATTTGATGCTGACCGCATTGCCGCCCCAGATGGCACAGACCAGCA
>JBFLKI010000292.1:0-6220 GCA_040883135.1 Desulfotignum sp.
ATTGGACGACAAACCATGCCAGCAGGACAACCCCGCCGCATAGACCGGGCCGAAGCAGTGATTGGCAAACTGCTGCAGCCGGCCGTAAAGGGTATTGGCAAAAACAATGGTCGGCAGGGTTTGAATCAGCCCCACCCCCGGGGATGCTGCCAGACGGCGGGACAGGGTCACCACGGCATCCGCACTCATGACACTGTCGGCATCCAGCACGATCATGGCCCCGTAATCACCGCCCCAGCGTTGAACCCAGTCGCCGATATTGCCTGCCTTGCGTTCTTTGTTCTGGTGGCGGCGGCGGTAATAGACCGGACACCCCTGTCCGCTGGAATCCACCAGATCCATGAAGGTCTGTTCCTCGGTAATCCAGGCATCGGCCCGGTTGGTATCGCTGAGAATAAAGAACGCATACCTGCCCGGAGCTCTGGTCAGCAAATCAGACCGCATGGCTTCGATGGCCGCCCGGACGCGAACCGGGTCTTCATTGTAAACCGGCAGCAAGATCGCGGTTTTAAAGGGGGGTTCCGTTTCTTGCTGTTTGATCAGACGCGGCTTGAGAAGGACCAGAAAGCCCAGCAGGGCCTGGGAAAACGCAAACGCGATCCAGACGAAATTGATACTGAACAGAATCAGAAATACCCACTGCAAAGCGGTGACGGTGTTGGTGGTCAGAACCCCGACCATTTCCCTGATCCCGTATACCGAAAGGATCCCCGTGACAGCCAGCACAAAAAGCCGGGAAAGGAACGTGGCAACCCGTTGGGAAAAAGACTGCGGACGGCTCTGGATTCTGCCTCTTTTTTCAGAAACCCTGCGGCGGGGCATGAAAACAGGAGATTCTTCCGGCAGGGCCGGGTTGCCATGGTATCGGTTTGTCCCGTTCCGGTTCATGAGGGCCACTCCTGGGAGATCAGCCGGTAAAGCCAGGTCATGCCGATGGGTTGCCCGTTTTTCCTGAGCTGGACCCTCAGTTCCGCCACCTCGGCGTTCTGGAGATCAAATGTGATAAACACCCTTGCACCGCCGATATGGGGATTGGGTTCAATGCGTGACTCTATTACAGCACCCGCACTGATCCCTGCATCGATGGCAATCCCCTCGATCTCATCCAATTTCAACGGGCTGTAATCGATGACGATCTCGTTTTTTTTGTCAGTGAACAGCTTCTGGCCGCCAGCGGTGCGGACAACCCGCAATTTTCCCATTTTTTTCGGCATGGTGTCCGGCCAGTACAGCCGGTATGAATACGCAAACGGCTGGTCTTTTTTCAGGCCCGCCTCCGGTTTCCAAAAGGCCACGATATTGTCGTTGGCCTCGGAATCCGACGGAATCTCAAACAGCGCCACATGGCCCCTGCCCCAGTCCCCTTTCGGCTCGATCCAGGCTGACGGCCGAAGATGGTATTTCGCTTCCAGGTCCTGATAATACTCAAACTGCCTGTGCCGCTGAATCAGACCGAAGCCTTTCGGGTTCTCTCCCAGAAAGGCGCTTTCCTGCAGGCTGCGGGGGTTGTTGAGCGGCCGCCAGATTTTTTCACCATTGCCGTTTTCCATGAGCAGGCCTTCAGAATCATGCACGGCCGGGCGGTAATCTGCGGCATCGGACCGGTCTATTCCGCCGTGCTTGAACATCGATGTCAACGGTGCCAGACCGACGTTCTCAACATCCTGCCTCGGAAAAAGGATGACATCCACATCCATCCAGGTGGGGGCCCCGGGGTAGATACCAAACCGGTAGGCACCGGTGACGCGTTTGCTGTCGAGCAGTGCATGGACGACAATCGCATCCTGATGCTTTGACGGACGCTCAATCCAGAAACGCTTGAACAGCGGAAATTCCTCACCTTTCGGTCCGGCCACATCGATGGCAAGCCCGCGTGCCGACAACCCGTACACCTGCCCTCTGGATATCCCTCGGAAATAACTGGCCCCCTGAAAGACCACAAACTCATCATCATAATCCGTGCGGTTAATGGGGTAATGCAGACGAAACCCGGCATATTTGCCGATTTCCGCCAGAAGCCTGCCGATGGATTCATTCGGTACATTGAACGATGATTCAGACAGCCCGACCGGAATCAATTGACCATTTTCGACGACATCGATGTCAATCAGCTCTTTGTAGAGAAATCCGGGCGCAAACAGCTGGATGGAAAACGGCGTAGGGGTTCCCCCCCAGACCGCCGCGTCTTTTTGAAAATTGATTCTGCGGTACGTGGAGTAATCGATTTTCATCAACCCTTCGGGAATGGTTTGCGGTGCGGCAAAAGGGTCCCTGGAAAGTTCCTGAGCTATCTCCACCACAGTATCTTGGGAGAACGGCTTTTCATCGGCATTTAAAGTGATTGCACCGGCACCGTGTATCCATGACAGGAACAAACACCATAAAACAAGCCAGGCCAGACGTTTTACGGAAAATCGAGGACCAGCCATTGGTCCGGCTTGTGAATCGCAACCCATTGTTAATGATTCCTTATTGAGAACTTTTTAGATAATTTGACAAAGGTTTCATCTGATTGTTCAAAGAAGGTACCTGTCTGTTCTATGTCAGAGGAAACGGACTATATCACACAAAGCGGAATTCGTCAATTTGGAAAGAGCGGAACAAAAAAAACCAGCCGCCTCTTCTGAAAGAAACAATCTCAGGAAGAAGGGGGAGAGATCCCATATTTTCTGAGTTTTTCATACAGCGTGCTGCGGCTGATACCCAGGCCGGCGGCGGCGGCTGTCTTGTTCCATCCGAACTGGTCCAGTACCTGGCAGATGGTTTCTTTTTCAGTGTTCCGCAGAACCCGGGCCTGTTTTTCCCGGGGCAGGGATGCTGTCTGCAAAAGAGGGGCCGGCAGGTCCCCTGGGAAGATCCGGTCAGACTTGGCCAGGGTCACGGCATATTCAATGCTGTTTTCCAGCTCCCGGATATTGCCGGGCCAGTCATACTCCACCAGGATGCGCAGGGTTTCCGGATCCATGGCGTGGATTTTCTTGCGCTGTTCATCAGCAAATTTTTCCAGGAAATGACCGGCCAGCAGCGGCACGTCGTTTTTCCGTTCCCGCAGCGGCGGCAGGTTGATGGGAATCACGTTCAGCCGATAGAACAGGTCTTCCCTGAAATGCCCCATTTTCACCTCGTCCAGAAGATTTCTGTTGGTGGCCGCCACAATGCGGATGTTGACCTTTATGGAGCGGGTGCCGCCGATGCGTTCGATCTTCTGGCTCTGCAGGACCCGCAGCAGCATGGTCTGGGCGGACATGGAAATCTCGCCGATCTCATCCAGAAACACGGTGCCGCCGCCGGCTTGCTCGAATTTCCCGGTTTTCCGTTCCCCCGCACCGGTAAACGCCCCTTTTTCATGGCCGAACAACTCGCTTTCCAGAAGGGTGGCCGGATAGGCCGAACAGTTGATCACCACAAAGGGATGCCCGGCCCTCGGGCTTTCCTCATGCAGTGCCCGGGCCACCATCTCCTTACCGGTACCGCTTTCCCCCTGGATCAGCACGGTGGCATCCGTGGGGGCTACATCCTGGATCAACTTGTAGATCACCTGGATTTTGGGATCTTTGCCGACCATGCCCCGGTATCCGGACACCTGATCGGTCCGGGTTTTGAGCTCCTGGATCTGCCGCTCATGCTCCAGTGCCCTGAAAACCGCACCCGACACCTGTTCCAGGATCAGTCTGATCACCTCCATTTCGGTTTTTAAGCAGCGACAATCATCCGGACAGGAGATGAGCATGGCCCCGAGTACCTGTTGATGATGGTAAAAGGGGAACACCGCCATCCGCGAACTGTGGCGCATATTTTCCGGCAGACTGAGGGCACGGATGTCCGCCCGGGTCAAGAAGACGGGAAATCCGCTCCTGGAAGCGGTTTCAAAAAATGCGTCAAACGCATCGTCGTCCAGCTGGGACAGGGTGCCGTTCACGGCAAGATAGACCTCTTTCCGGTCATGCGCCAGAATGACCAGAAAAAGGTTCTGACAGGCAACTATGTCATTGAATGTCGACAGCAGAAAAGCGGTGATCCGTCTGAGATCCGGCAGGGCCGCAATCTGCCGGGAGATGGAAAAGGTGGTTGCCATCTGGCGGTGAACCCGGTCCAGGTGCCGGTTCTTTTCCGCCAGTTCTTCATTGGAGCGCTTGAGCTGCACCGTGTGGCCGGCAATGCGGTCCAGCATCCCGTTGTAGGCCCCCACCAGCTGGTTCACCTCTTCGGGACCGTTCAGATCCAGACGGTGGTCCAGATTTTCTTCATTCACGGTATTGACGGTTTCAGTGAGCGTCGTGAGCGGTTTGAGCAGCCGTGTGATAATCAGGTGGCTGACAAACAGCAGGGCCGCCAGTATGCCTCCGGTGATCAGGGTCATTCTGACCCGAAGCTGCCCGATCTTTTTCCGGTGAGGGGCTTCAGAGATGCCCAGGCGCAGCACCCCGGCCTTTCCCTCCAGAATGGGCCACTGGATATCCATGAACCGTTCCCGGTTTTCCGATTCCAGCTTCTCCATGTTCCGGTCAACCGTATTGGCCTGGATCAGGTCCGGAGGCACCCCTTTCGGGAATGTGTGCACCAGCACCTGCCGCTCCCGGTTGAGCACAAACAGATATAACAGGGCCGGTTCGCTGCCGAGCTGATCATCCAACATTTTCTGCACCGCCACCAGATCGTTGATCAGGATTTTATCCGCCGCATTCATGGCCAGCCGGGCCGCAATGTTCTCCGCCCGGACCCTGACACCGGACAGCAGGGTGTCGCTGTAATTTCTGATCACGATCTGGGAAACCAGCAGGCCGGTGACGATCACCAGCAGGGATACCGCTGAAAACAGCCATGTCCGAAGGCTTTTCATCCCGGAAAGAACGGGAAAAACACGTGCCATGAGATAGGTCACCCCCCCTGAACCAAAGCACTCTGCATGACCTGAATGGGCCGGTACCATTCAGGCCGGGGCACAACGAACCGGTCGATCATCAGGCGGTCCAGAATCTGTTTTCCCGGCTGCGTGGTGTGCATGGACAACACCGCTTCCTGAATCCTTGCCTTGAGCCGGGCATCCAGAAACGCGGCGGCCACCAGGGGCGGGCTGCCGTATTTTTCCGATTTTCTGATCACCCGGGTCTTTTCAGTCAAAAACGGGTCGTTGGCCTGGTAATATTCCCATTTATGCCCGTCCACTGCGGCCCCGTCCACCAGCCCCCGGGCCACGGCAAGAATGGAATTGTCATGGCTGTATGTGTAAGTGATGCGGTCAAAATAATCGAGCGGGTTCCAGCCTGCCTCCCGCAGCCAGTAGGTGGGCACCAGGGCCCCGGTATTGGAATCCGGATCGGTAAAGGCGAACACCTTTCCCTTCAGGTCGGTCAGGGACTGATATGCAGATGCTTCATGAACAATCAGATAGGACTGATAATAGGGTTCCCCCCGGACAACCGGGGTGGCCAGGCCTTCAAATCCATACGCGGAACGGGCATTGGCATAGGGGCCGGAACAGACAAAGGCCATATCGATCATGCCCCTGGGAAACAGTTCATTGACCTCGGCATAGGTTTTACGCTGCAAAAGATCGATCTCATGGCCGGTCTGGTCTCCGATATAATCGAGCAGGGCCTCGTAATACACCAGGGTCTGCCTCGGAGAGATCATTGCCGCCACAGCCACCCGGAGCTTCGGTAGACTGGACACGGTCTTGTCGGGCATGGCGGATATCCGGGTTTCGTTCGGGGAGACTTCACTCAGATTGACGGTCTGATAGGTGTCATTGTCACACCCGGTCCCGGCCGCCAGCATCCCGAAAAGGCATATTCCCAAAAGACGGAATATCCAGCGTGTCTTCCTGTTGTTCATGTAGACCATAATACTCCTCCGGTCTGATAAACGAAGGCCTTGTTCATATATCCTGAATCCGACAAATCAGACACTCATGCCTGAACTGTCCGATTTTTGTATGGATCTATTTTCTTTGATAACAGATGGTTAAAAACATGTCAATACATACCGTCCGGAATCCGGACAATTTTATCCGTCCATCTGCCCGGATTATTCGCACTGCTTGAGGAACTGTTTTTCTGGAAAGGTGTGCCCGGTTTCCCCAAAAAAACCGGCCAGCCCCGGCCTGTTGCGAATCCCGGCCTCTGGCGGGTTTCCGGGACCTAATCGGTCTTTTAGACTGGCATGTTATTTGCTTAATCAAAGGGCCAAACACTACCATCTGAATCAAACCGCAGGCCAC
>JBFLKI010000051.1:0-3967 GCA_040883135.1 Desulfotignum sp.
CAATCACCAACCATAAGGAGGACACCATCATGCCGACCCCCTTCAAAATCGGGACCCTCATCTCCGGAGGCGGCACCAATCTTCAGGCCATCATCGATGCCTGCAAGGACGGCCGCATCCCGGCAAAAATCATGTTCACCGGATCAGACACCCCCGGGGTTAAGGGACTGGACCGGGCCGAAAACGCCGGCATCGACACCTTTGTGGTGGATTACCAGCAGATCATCGCATCCTGCCGGGACAAGGGCATCACCCCGAACGATCTGCCGGACGACTTCACCCTGGCTGAGGTGACAGACAAACAGAAACTCATGGACCCGGAAGATGACCGCACCCCGTTCTTTCTTCAATCCCGGGCCATCGCGGAAAAACAGCTCCTGGACAGAATTCTGCCCTATGAGATCGATCTGCTGGTGCTGGCCGGGTTCATGCGGGTGCTCACGCCCTACTTCATCGACCGCATCAACACCACCCCCGGACAACACCGGATCATGAACATCCATCCGGCCCTGCTCCCGGCATTCCCCGGCACCGACGGATACGGGGACACCTTCCGTTACGGCTGCAAAATTGGCGGCTGCACCGTGCATTTTATCGATTACGGGGAAGACACCGGCCCCATCATCGGCCAGAAAGCCTTTGAGATCCAAGACACCGACACCCTGGAAGATGTCAAACGAAAAGGCCTGGAAAAAGAATGGGAACTCTACCCGGAATGCATTAAAAAATTTATCCAAGGAGCTTGAGCATCAGCGGGACGGCGGTCATGGTGCCGATGGAGGACCCCAGATTGGTGAAAATCACCACCAGCAGAATCCGGGTGACATTGTTGCGCCAGAACCCTTTGAAGGACACGATGTCTCTGGGGATCGCCTCCAGGTCCCGGACCTTGGGTTTACGGGAAAACGCCTCCACCAGACCGGATACCCAGCCCGCCGCGATCATGGGATTCAGCGAGGTCAACGGGGCCGCCAGGACTGCTGATATAATGGTATATGGGTGGGCCAGGGCCAGGGCCGCGCCCAGACCGGCGAATATTCCGTTGGCCGCCACCCAGATCCAGATCATGTCCGTGCCCGCGTCCTTGCCTTCCATGGCAAACCCGGCGGCGAACAAAATCAGAATCAGCCCGGGGATCAGCCATTTGAGGATTTTGCCCACAGATCCCGGCGGCGGCACCTCATTAAGCGATGACAGGGATTTCGGACTGCCGGATGCCAGATATTTCCGGATGCCCGGTACATGGGCTGCGCCCACCACCGCCACGATCCGACGGCCCTCGGCGGTTCCGATCCGAAGGGCCAGATACTGATCCCGCTCATCGATGAGCACTTGTTCGATGACGGGATGAAACTTTTTCACATCCGCCAGAAGGGTTTCGAGCATATCCTCCTGCTTCATTTTCTCGATGTCCGCCTCCTGGATATCATCGGCGGATCCGAACGAAAACACCATGGAAAACAGCAGCTTGATCCGGGCCCACACCCCCATGCCCCGCCATACCCGGGACAACGTGATCTGGATGTCCCGGTCCGCCGGCACCACCGCGGCATCGATCTTTTTTGCCGCTTCCACGGCATTGACCATTTCCTGGCCCGGCCGGATATCGAAACGGTCGGCGATCTTTTTCTGAAACGAGGCCAAAAGCAGGTTCATGAACAGCATCAGGGATTTTTTTTCCTTGATGATTTTGATGATATCCATGTTCCGCCAGCGGTCCGTGTCCTGAATGGCCGCCAGTCTTGTGGGGCACAACTCCACGCACACCGTGTCCGGGTCTTCGGCCGCAATGGTATCTGTCACCAGCTGGGCGCTGTCTCTGGAAACATGGGCCGTACCGATCAGAATGATGTCCCGGTCTCCCTGCCGCACCCGGTGGATGGACGGGTCGTCCTGTGTTGTCTCTTCCATTCAACTGCTGCCTTTTCTTGAAAAAGGGTAAAAAACACCGCCTGATTATACGCATTTTATCGGGCATGGCAACACCTAAATCTTGACCTTCCAGCAGGGTTCTGGTATTGACCGGTGTATGAAATCAATAGATGAACACATACTGCGTTCCACCAAGGAAATCATCGTCAAGTTCATTGAAATGGGCCGGCTGTCCCCTTCCAATGTGCATGAAGCGTTCAAGGATATCTACACCACCGTGGATGAGACAGTGAAAAAACACATCCTGCCCGACGGTTCTTCCCATGACACAAAAAAATGATCCCCGGCCCCCCCGGCTGATCCCGGGCATCCGTGCCGGCCTGAAAAAAGGGTGGAACGGATTTGTCTGGCTGCTGAAAATCATCGTGCCGGTGTCATTTGCCACGGGGCTGCTGGTGTATTCCGGTGTGATCTACCAGCTGGATTTTCTGCTGACCCCGGTGATGACCTGGATGGGACTGCCCGCTTCCGGGGCCCTGGTGATCATTGCCGGGATCTTCACCGGCATTTACGGCACGGTGGCGGCCCTGTCGGTCATGCCGTTTGCCATGGAACACATGATTCTGCTGGCCGTGTTCACCCTGATCTGCCACAACCTGATCCAGGAAAGCATGGTCCAGGGACGGTCGGGCATCAATCCCTTGTTTGCCGCTCTCTTTCGCCTGGCTGCCGCCTTTGTCGTGACGTTTTGCTGCGCCAAACTCATGGGCGTGACCCCGGATACGGCCGTATCCGTTGCCGCAGCGTCGGCCCTGCCGGACACAAACCCCGCGTTCACCGCCTGGCTGGCCGGATGGGCCGTAGACACCCTCAAACTGGTGATTCAGATCTTCTGCATCATCATGGTGCTCATGGTGCTCATGGAACTGGCCAGGGTGTTTCATGTCATCGACATCATCATCCGGCCCCTGCGGCCGGTTCTGTCCTTTCTGGGCCTGGACCGGTCCTGCGGCATGCTCTGGATGACCGCGGCCATCTTCGGTCTGGCCTATGGGTCGGCCGTGATCGTGGAGGAAACCCGGGCCCATCCGTATGAACCGGAATCATTGACCCGGCTGCACCTGTCCATCGGCATCAACCATGCCATGATCGAAGACCCGGCATTGTTTCTCCCCCTGGGCATCCCTGCGTTCTGGCTGTGGATCCCCCGTCTGGTGGCGGCCATCCTGGTCACCTATATCTTTTCCGTGTTCACGGCCTTAAGGAGATCGTATGCTCAGCGAACTGGCCATAAAAAAATTCGCCATTATTGATGACATCCGCATCTCTTTTCACTCCGGCCTGAATGTCCTGACCGGCGAAACCGGTGCCGGCAAATCCATCATCATCCAGGCGGTGAGCCTGCTCTTAGGGGCCCGGGCATCCGCGGACCTGGTGCGCACCGGAGAAGACGCGGCCGAACTGGAAGCCGGATTCGACATCACCCCGGATTCCGCACCGGCCCGGCTTCTGGCAGACCAGGGCATGGACCCCCATGATGGACTCATCATCCGCCGGATTATCCCGCGGTCCGGCAACAGCCGGGTGTTTATCAACTCCCGGCAGTCCACGCTGGAATTTCTCAAACAGGTGACAAGCAACCTGGCCGGCATTTCCAGCCAGCACGCCCACCAGGGACTTTTGCGGGATGAGAATCACCTGGATATCCTGGATGAATTTGCCGGCACAAGGGATCTGCGCCGGGACGTCACCGACCTGTACCGGACCCTGGTGCCCCTGAACAGACAGATCCAGGAGATGGAAGCGGAAAAAACCCGCCGGGAAATGGAAAAGGAACTGATCCAGTTCCAGTTTGATGAAATCCGGGACGCCGCCATCCAGGCGGACGAGGACGAACTGCTCGAAAAACGAAAACAGGGCCTGGCCAATGCCGCAAAAATATTTGAAGCGGTGAACGCCACGGTTCATCAGGTGTATGACCGGGAAGGCTCGGTGGTGGAACAGCTGGCGGGCCTCATGTCCGGCATTTCCCGGTTCCGGGATGCGGATCCGGTCCTGGCCGGGGCTGCCGACCGCCTGGATGCCGTGATCCTGG
>JBFLKI010000293.1:0-5794 GCA_040883135.1 Desulfotignum sp.
ACAGCCGTGCGTGATTCAAATGACCACGCCATGAACGCCATCAAGAGCAGCATGCCGATATACTGCCAGAAGGATCCCGCAATCAGATTGATTCCCTTCCCCACCCGTTTCTGGTAAATCGTGCCGATGGATATACCGAAAAGGGCAGCCAGTGCAGCCATGACCGAGGGACCGGTCAGATTCATGGTCTCATGCTGATGGGTACTCCACAAAACCAGGGTTACTCCGCCCAGCCCCAGCGCCAGTCCGAACCACTGGATCGCCTGCAGCTTTGCGCCCAGGGCTACCCGTCCGAGCAATGCGGTCAGGACCGGCTGAACCCCCACCACCATCGCCGTGATACCGGCGGGCATTCCCCATTTAATGGCGGCAAACACGCCGCCTAGATAAGTTCCGTGAATCAGAATGCCTGTCACCATCTGTTGTCTGGCCTGCCTGAGAGTGAGTGCCCGGACCTGGAAAACCAGGCATAGCAAAAGAAAAACAGCAACCGTAATCGCTGATCGGGTGAACAGGAGATAAAACGGTTCAATATAGGGCAGTGCATATTTGGCTGCAATAAATCCGGTACTCCACAAAAATACAAACAGGAACGGAATCAGATCGGTTAACCGGGCAGCCATGGTCACGCGCCTCTATTTGGTTGTTGTAAAAGAGATGTGTAAACCAGTGAATCTGAAACATCGTCGTTCCTTTGTCCGGCTATTTTTAACGCGGCCGCAATGGTGGACAAACCATCTTCATCCACCCCCACCGCAACTTGTCTTTTATCTTTAAAAATCATCAATACATAAACCAAGGGAAGATCGGAAGACACTTTTTCCGCAATATTCGGCATTTCTTTTATCGATTCAAGCTGGCCCAAATCAAAACCAACCATTCTTTTTTCAATGAACCGTTCTCTGAGACTTGGCTTCACCCAGATCCTGTTTTCGTTTTCATCAAGAGTTGCTTTTCGACAGTGATGTTTTTTATTTACATAAACTATATTCAATTTAAAATTCCTTGTACCTTCCCAAAACCACGCCGCTTGTGTCAATCATCATGTTCAATATCCCCATCCCCGGATTCCCATGGCACAGCTCAGCATAAGGTTAAAGAGCCGACCCCTGGAGATCACCGCCCGTCCATGCCGGCATCCAGCCCGGGCACGGCCAGCTTTCTCTGGATCCCGTGCAGGACCAGGCTCAGAAATCCCACGAGCACCAGGTAGATCAGGGCCACCAGCACATAGGTCTGGATGGGGGCAAAGTTCTGGCTGGACAGGATTTTGGCTTTGTTCATCAGGTCCGGCACCGCAATCAGAAAAACGATGGCCGTATATTTCACCATGGCGATCAGTTCGTTGGACCAGGCCGGAATCACGAGCCGAAGGGCCTGGGGCAGGATGATGTGCCGGATCCCCTGCAGACGGCTCATGCCGACGCCCCGGGCCGCCTGCATCTGGCCTTTGGAGACCGCCTGGATCGCCCCTCTGAAATACTCGCACTGGTAGGCCCCGGAGTTGCACCCCAGGGTGATGAAGGCCGCGGTCATGCGGGAGAAGGACACCCCGATTTCAGGAAGCCCGTAATACACCACAAACAGCTGCACCAGCAATGGGGTGCCCCGGAACACCGTCAGATACGCCGTGCAGACCGGCTGGATCGGTTTCGGGCCGTAAACCCGCAGCAATGACAGGGGTAGCCCGATGATCAGGCCGATGACCAGGGCCCCGGCGGTGAGTTTCAGGGTGACCACGGTGCCCTGCAGAAGATCCGGCAGGGCCATGACGGCATATGCGAAAAATTCCGTCATTTACTTCCCTGAGACGTCTTTCCGGCGGGCTGATCCGTATTGCCCGTGGTGATGATGGACAGAAATTTTCGGGTCCGTTCGGACTCCGGACGGGTGAACATCCGATCCGGCGGCCCCTGTTCTTCAATTTGTCCGTTTTCCATGAAAATGACCCGGTCCGCCGCATCCCTGGCAAACCCCATTTCATGGGACACGATGATCATGGTCATGCCTTCGGCCGCCAGTTTCTGCATCACTGTGAGCACCTCGCCGGTGAGTTCCGGATCCAGGGCCGAGGTGGGTTCGTCAAACAGCATGACTTTGGGGGTCATGCCCAGGGCCCTGGCAATGCCCACGCGCTGTTTCTGCCCCCCGGACAGCTGGGCCGGGTATTTGTGCCGATGGTCTGCCATGCCCACCCGTTCCAGCTCGTTCATGGCTTTTTTTTCGGCTTCTTTTGCCGGCATGCCCAGGACTTTGGTCATGCCGATGGTCACATTGCCCAGCACCGTGAGATGGTTGAACAGGTTGAACTCCTGGAACACCATGCCCATCTGACGCCGCACCTGGTCCTGGTTCACATTGGGGGCTGTGATCTCCAGATCTTCCAGAAAGATCCGACCCGATGTGGGGGTATGCAGCAGGTTGAGGCACTGGAGCAGGGTGCTTTTCCCGGTGCCGCTGCTGCCGATGATCACAATGACTTCAGACGGATGGACATCAAAACTGACATCCGTGACCACGGGGGTGGCGCCAAAGGATTTGCACAGGTTTTCGATTCTCAGGACGGGCCGGGTCATTTTCTTGTCTTTCATGGGTGTGTTAAAACTGGATGGCAAACCGTTTTTCAACCGTTTCCAGCAGTTTGCTCAATGTCAGGGTCAACAGGATGTAAAAGCAGGCAGCCGTGCCGAACGCCAGCAGCGGTTCCATGGTGCTGGCACTGGCGTACTGGGCCCGCCGCATCAGTTCAGGCACCCCGATGACAAATACCAGAGAAGAGTCCTTGAGCACCAGGGTGACCTCGTTGATCAGCGAAGGGATCGCTACCCGGAACGCCTGGGGCATTATGATGCAACGGATGGCTTTGGCCCGGGACATGCCGATGCCCCGGGCCGCCGTCATCTGTCCTGTGGGGACGGACAGGATCGCTCCCCGGAAGATTTCGGTCTGATACGCGCCGCTGGCAAATCCCAGGGCAATGGCCCCGGACATGAACGGGGACAGATCAATGAATGCGGATATGACAAAAAACAGGATAAAGATGATCACCACCACGGGCACGGCCCGGATCACCACGCTGTAGGAAACTGCCAGGCCTTTGACCACGGGGTTTCCATACACCCGGAACACCGCCATCAGGGCACCGATACATCCCCCCAGGCACAGGGCGATGAGCGTGACCGAGATGGTGACGCCCAGGCCCGGCAGCAGAAATTTCAGCATGGTGAAAAAAGGTGACATCTCGACGCACTATGGCCTAAAGCAGCTTGTATTTGTCCATCAGTGCCTGCAGGGTGCCGTCGGCCTTGAGTTCTTCAATGGCCTTGTTGATGGCATCCAGCAGTTCCTTGTTTCCCTTGGTCACGGCAATGCTCTGGCCGGCGGAAACCGCTTCCGTGGTGATCAGGGCGATTTTCAGGTCGTTTTTTTCCGCCAGGGCAATGGCCGGGTCCGCAATGATGTGCAGCACGTCCACCCGGCCGGCTTTGACATCCATGGCAGCATTGTCCACCCGTTCATAGGAAAAATAGTTTGCCTCCGGCAGTTTGCCGGTCTTGATCAGGTTTTCCTGGATCCATTTTTCCTGGATGGTCCCGGTCTGGGACGCCACCTTGTAGCCGGCGATGTCATGAATGGTTGTCAGCTTGATGTCTGAATCCGCCCGGGCCAGGATCGCATCTTTGATGTCATGATAGATAATGGAAAAATCCACCTTCTGCTTGCGCTCCTCGCTGGCCTGCATGGCTGCGATCACGGCATCGATTTTTTCGTTCTGGAGTCCGGCGATGAGGGTGTCGAATCCCATGTCCACGATTTTGATCTTTTTGCCCATTTTTTCACCGATCGCCCGGATCAGGTCCATGTCAAAGCCCACGAACTCGCCTTTGTCATCGGTGTACTCATAGGGCGGGTAATCCGCGGACGTTCCCACCACAATGGTGTCTTTGGCACCGGCCACAGTGGCCAGTCCCAGCATCAGGATACCGCATAAAACAGAGGTCATCACTTTCATTTCATTTTCTCCTCAACTTGTTTGTTGTTTAAATATCAGGGCATGGCCCTGTCAAATTCCTGTAAAAACAAAAGGTTGTCTTCCCGGGTGCCCAGGGACATCCTGAAATATCCGGGCACGCCGAACGCGGTGCCGGGCCTTACCACAAAGCCTTTGGGCAGAAGCCGCTTAAACAGAGCAACCCCGTCGAGTTTTATGGTGTCCGGCAGTTTGACAAACAGAAAATTGGCCTGGGATTCCGGCACTTCCAGGCCACGGCGGCGCAATTGTTCTCTCATGAATGTCCGTTCGGAAACGGCCAGGGCCACATGTTTCCGCGCAAATGCGGGATCCTCCAGCATGTACCGGGCTGCGGCAATGGCCGCGGAATTCACGTTGAACGGCAGTTTGACATTGTTCACCAGCCCGATCACCTGGGGGGCCGCCACCATGTATCCGATCCGCAGACCGGCCAGGCCATAGGCTTTGGAAAAGGTTCTCAGCCCCACCACCCGGGGATCGTTGTACAGGTAGTCTTCAGTGCGCACGGCCTGGTCATCGGTGACAAATTCCCGGTAGGCCTCGTCCAGCACCACCATGATGTGCCGGGGCAGCTGTTTCAGAAACGCCGTCATCTCCGGTTTTTTCAAAATATCCCCGGTGGGGTTGGACGGGGAGCACAACCAGATGAGTTTGATGTTCTTATCTGTTTCACAGACGGACAGGATGGCATCCAGATCAATGCGGTGGTGTTTCAGGGGCAGCTTCACGGGGTGGGCTCCCATGAGCAGGGTGGCGGTGCTGTAGGCATCGAAAATCGGGGTGGGAATGACGGCTTTTTCACCCTGGTTCAGAAAAATCTGGGCAATGAGCCGGATCCCTTCCTCGGCTCCGTTGCAGAAGATCAGATGGGCTTCATCCACGCCCAGGTGTTCTGCCACCTGGGCCCGCAGGTGCCGACACAGGGCGTCCGGGTACCGGTTGCAACCGGTGACGGCTGCCGCGACCGCCTGTCCCAGTTCCGGGGGCAGGTCAAACGGACATTCATTGGAAGACAGTTTGACCACCTTGTCCAGACCGTATTCCTGCTGCACTTCCAGAATGGGTTTGCCCGGCACATACGGCGGCATATCCGCTACATGTTCTCTGGCCAGAGGGGTCACATCAAACTCAGGCATGTCAGGTTCCTTCATGTTATCCAACAGTCATACTTGGGGCGGCCATGCGTCCGGCCCCGTCAAATGCCATGGGAGATCCGGCAGAAACGATGCGGATATCTTCTCTGCCGGCCAGTTCAGGCAGGCATCCCTTTGATACGAGCATCTGCGTCAGGTCCCGGGTGTTTTTGATATGCACCACCTTCAGGTCTTTCGGGGTATAGGCCCGCAGGGTCATCAATGCCGCTGCCACCGCTTGTTTTTCCGTTGCCAGGGTCAACGGGACCTTGCAGTCTTCCGGACAGCAGGCGGTGATGGCATTGACCGCGGTTGTCTGCATGTCGATTTTGTCCACCAGTGTTTGGGTGGCCACATCCAGTCTGCCCAGGCCCATGGCATTGCCCCGGGTGGCATTGGTGAGATCCCGGACAAAGATCCGGGTGATGTCCGGCACCGGCCGGTCATCGCTCCAGACGCAGGTGCCTTTGCCGCCGATGACGTTGGGGTCCAGCCCGGCCCCGCTGATATCTTTGCCCATCTCATCCACAATGAGCAGATCGATGGTATCCAGAGGCAGTCCGGGCAGGCAGGTGCGGGCGGTTTTCAGCAGGCGCCGTTCCAGGGATTCCATCTCTTCGGCCGTGCC
>JBFLKI010000294.1:0-5952 GCA_040883135.1 Desulfotignum sp.
GCCGCGTTTTTCAATGTCATGCCCCGGGCCAGGTTGTGAATGATGTCCGGGGTGATGTCCGGCAGCATGCGGGTGCCGCCCATGGAGGGGTGGCCCATGGCCAGGTTGTCCACCACCAGAAACCCGCCGATCTGCAACGGGCTGTCCTCATCCCACATACAGGCCACCAGTCTGGGGCCCAGTCGGTCCACCCTGATACCCAGGCGCTGAAGCCGGTCCACATCCAGGGGGCCGAACTCCATATACCGGAACGAGCCGTCGGTGATCAGCCGATTCTGACGGGCCGTTTCAGGCAGTGCTTTTTCCAGCAGGGCTTTCATTTTCAGTGGGATCATGAAAACCTCCTTTGAATGGGGTGATGCTGATGCCGTTATTGTCATCCATACCCGGGGAAATGTCAAAGCAAAATGTGCGAGGTAAGGGCCGCCCGGCCTCGGCTGTACACCGCTTGACGCAGAGGTGTCTGCGTGGTATGTAACATCACGATTTTACGAGACAAACGAAAGGATGGCACAATGGCAAAAAATGTGGTGGAACAAGTGGATGACCGGGTAAAGGTCAACACCCTGCTGGTGAGTGTGTCAGACAAATCCGGGCTGGAAACCTTGATTCCGGGCATGGTGGCGGTGAATCCGGAGTTGATCATTCTGTCCACCGGCGGCACCTATGGCCGGCTCAAGGAAATCCTGGGAAGCGGGTCGGCCCGTCATCTGCGGCAGGTGTCCGATTACACCGGGCAGCCGGAAACCCAGGGAGGGCTTGTAAAAACCCTGGATTTCAAGATTTATCTGGGGTTGCTTACGGAAACATATAACCAGGCCCATCAGGCGGATCTGGCCCGGACGAATGCCCTGCCCATCGACATGGTGGTGGTCAATCTCTATCCCTTTTCCCAGACCATTGCAAAGAAAGGCATTGCCCTGGAAAATGCCCGGGGGAATATTGATATCGGCGGTCCCACAATGATCCGGGCGGCTGCCAAAAATTTCATCCGGGTGGCATCGGTGACCGATCCTGGACAATACCCGGACCTTCTTGAATCGCTCAGGACCGGACAGGGATGTCTGACACTGGCCGACCGGTTTGAACTGGCGGCCCGGGCCTTTGAACATACGGCCGTGTACGACCGGGCCATTGCCGATTATCTGGCCGGACAGGCCGGTGCGGCCCTTGATTCATGTTATAACACAGGAGCCTGAACCATGACCGATGATCTGAAAAAGATGTATAAAACCATTATGGATGACCATTTTCCCTCCCGTATGGAAATCGCTTTTGTGGAGGGGGACAGCAGACAGACACTGTTCTACGAAAAGGTGTCCTGGGTGATTGACGGGGTGGAAAAAGGCCTTCGCTACGGGGAAAATCCGGGCCAGGAAGCGGCCCTGTACCGTTTGATCAACGGCAATCTGGTCCTGGGAGGGGCAAAAACCATCCAGCCGGGGCAGCACCTGGTGTCGGATATTGAGCTGCTTCAGTCCGGCAAGCATCCGGGCAAAACCAATCTGACAGATGCGGATAACTGTCTGAATATCCTGCGGTATTTTACCAACACCCCATGTGCCGTGATCGTCAAACACAACAATCCCTGCGGCGCGGCCCGGGCCGATTCTCTGGAAAAGGCCTATGCAAGGGCGTACATGGCGGATCGGGTGGCGGCATTCGGGGGGTGCATCGGCGTGAACCGGGCCGTGGACAAGGCAACGGCCCAGGCCATTGCCGCCCAGTATGCCGAGGTGGTGGTGGCCCCGGAATTCGAGGACGGGGTCCTGGAGATACTGGGGACCCGAAAAAATCTGCGGGTGATCCGCATCCAGGCCATGGAGCGGCTTCAGTCATTTATCGGAGAGCGGGTGGTGGATTTCAAAAGCCTGATGGACGGCGGGATTGTGGCTCAGTGGTCCTTTGTGCCTAAAACCCTGACCCGAAACGACCTGATACCCGCGGTGGCGGACTATCAGGGACAGACCTTTACAGTCAACAGGCAGCCCACGGACCAGGAATATGAGGACATGCTGTTCGGGTGGCTGGTGGAATCAGGTATCACCTCCAATTCCGTAATCTATGTCAAAGACAATGTGACCGTGGGGATCGGCACCGGTGAGCAGGACCGGGTGGGGGTGGCTCAGATCGCCGTGGACAAGGCGTACCGCAAACTGGCGGACCGGTATTGTTTTGAGCGGTACGATCAGTCCTATGCCGACCTGACAGATGAAGACAAAAAACGGGAAATCGATGCGCAGGTGGTACAGGAAAAAGGGGGGTTGATCGGTGCAGCCATGGTGTCGGACGCGTTTTTTCCGTTCCGGGACGGCATCGATGTGGGGCTGTCACAAGGGGTCCGGGCCGTGATTCAGCCCGGCGGGTCCCTGAATGATTATCAATCCATCCAGGCCTGCAACGACCATGATGCCGCCATGGTATTTACGGGTCAGCGGAGCTTCAAGCATTAAACACAGAACAGGGAGAGCTGATCACGCCGGGCATGCACATGCTGCACCGTGACCTGAATGGCGTCTCCCTGTTTAAGTTTCAGCCCGGACGACGGAAGCCGGGCCTCTATCATGAATTCCTTGAGCAGGATGTTGTAATGATCCCGGTGACATTCCAGGACCAGGGCATCGAGGCTCTCACCCCGCATGGTTTCCAGGAGTCTGAGCAGCCAGTACCGTTTTCTGGCCCCCTGAACACGTCCGGCATTGGTCATGGGAATGGATACCGCCTGGAGAATCTCTTCCAGATCTTTTTTTGAATAGGCCGGGTTCAATCCCAGGACCGCCTTGATCTGCCGCTGGGTGAGCAGGTCATGATAGCGACGGATGGGAGAGGTGGCTGTGGTATAGGCCTTGACCCCCAAACCCGAGTGTGTCTGGGGATCGGTGCTGATCACGGCCCGGCTCAGATGTTTGCGTTGCATGAGGTTGGGCAAAAGTGCGGTTTCTATTCCCTTGAACAGCCGCTGGCTGGGGGGCGGCTGGGACCGGAACACCGCCGGAATCTGATGGTCAGCCAGAAATTTGGCCATCAGGGAATTGGCAAAAATCATCATTTCCGACACCAGCATCCGGGAGGGATTTTCCCGGTCCACCTTGGCATACCGGATCTCCCCGTTTTCTTCCAGCCAGACATTGACTTCGGGCAACGTGATCTGAATCGCACCGGCCTTGAGGCGTTTTTCCCTCAGCAGGGTGGCGATCTTGTGAAGGCTGGTGATGGGGTCGTCCTTGCCGTTCAACAGGTTGGCTTCGGTGTAGCTCATTTGATGATGCACCTGAATGATGCTGGGAACAATCTGGACATCCTGGATTTCAAAAAACCGGCTCATCTGGATCAGTGTGGAGATGGCCGGCCGGATTTCCCCCTGTCTGAGGCTGCACAGCCCATCGGATAAATCAGCCGGCAGCATGGGCAGCTTGTCGTCCGGCATGTAAATCGAGCTGGCCCGTTCCCGGGCCGCCAGGTCGATGGGATCTCCGGATTTAATGTAGGCCCCCACATCGATGATATGGATACCCAGACGGTATCCCTGGTCCGTGTTTTCGAGGCTGATGGCATCGTCGTAATCCATGGTGGACTGGCCGTCGATCGTGATCAGCGGGACCCGAGTCAGATCTTTCCGTCCCTGGTCCTGAAAAACCCGGGAACTGGTGAGCGACAGGTTCCGGGCGGCAGCGGTCACTTCCGGAGAAAATTGGGTGGGGATGCCCATGGACAGGAGATCGACGTTTTCATCCACATCCCAGACGCCGGATCGGACAAAAAATTGAAACAGGGTATCCGGTGTTGTCAGACCGGCATTTTTGAGCATCTGTCTGGCCATGGAAGCATGATCGCTGTCATTGCCGAACAGATAGTAATCCTTGAGGTACGCCATGACCTCGGGGTCTGTTGTATCATGAGTTTCCGTGTCGTTCTGCATGGCGGTCAGCCAGGACACCCCTTTTTGAATCAACCGGTCTCTTTTTTCCGCTTCTCTGATCTGGCGCTTTTTGGTATCCACCTGTTCCGGTGTAAACGGAGAAAAACAGTTCTGGTTGAACTTGAAATACAGGCGGTCGTTGAAGACCGCCCGGATGACCGCAGCTTCATGATCACAGCACAACGGCGGGTCAAAACAGAAAACGGTCATGGCGTCCAGGTCGATATTATCAGATTCCTCGTGAAGGATTTCCCAGATTTCGGGGATATCGATCTGTTCGGACAATTCTTTGCGGGTCTGGGCCGTTGATTTTAATTGATTGATCAGATGGTTTCTGGGCTGGTTGACCTCCAGGCATACCTGTGACACATGGGTCAGTCTTTTTTCAGTGAGGCTGATTTCCCGGCTGTTCTCATTGAGTAATTTGAGCTTGTCTTTTTTTTCGCTTAATATTACTGCTGTTATGATTTTCTGTTGATCAATGTATTCAACAATGGTCCCAATTTTCATGGATCAGACAATAGCAGGAAGGGGGGCTAAAGTCAAATACAGAAACAGGGACCGCCCTCTTGAAAAACCGGAAAAAATGACATAATATCAGCTCTCTGTATGGGGAAAAAAAAGAAATACAAGCCACGCCTGCTCGGGTCGGATCATGACCTGTTACGGGCATTCACTCGAAAAACCGACGCTCCCCGTCCGCCTGAGCTTGAAAATGACCGCCTGCTGGTGAACCGCCATGGTCTGCCTGTGGTTGACAAGGCTTTTTCAGCAGATCCGTCCGGCACTTCCGATGCATTGGAGGCAAATCCTCAAGATTTTGTTGCACTTCTGGAATCCTATCTGTCCAGACCGGCTCAAAAGAAAAAATCCACGCCCCCTGAACCGATGCCGTATCATAAAAGAATCAAGCGATACCCGCCTCCGGAGGTCGATCTGGATCTGCATGGATTCACCGCCCTTGGCGCCCAGTTGAAAGCCCGGTCTTTTCTCGTTACATGCAGGCAGCAGGGATATTTTACGGTGCGGATTATTGTGGGCAGAGGACTGCACTCCGATCCAGGCCCGGTGCTGCCGGATACCATCGAAGATCTGCTGGGTGAGCTGAAGGCCCAGGATATTGTTCTGGGGTTTGCCTGGGAACGGAAAAAAAAATCCCGGTCCGGTGCGGTGATTGTGTATCTTCGTCAGTTCAGTGATTGATCGGCAGGGTGACTGAGATGTCTTTTCCACAATCGGTTGTTTCAGCGGTTACGGGGTCAGTTGATACTTTCTGACAGCCTGATTATGTTCGGCCAGGGTTTTTGAGAAGTAATGGGTTTTGTCGTTTCTGGATACAAAATACAGAAAATCACTGTCAGCCGGGAACAGGGCCGCTTCAATGGCTTTGGCTCCGGGGCTGGCAATGGGGCCTTTGGGGAGGCCGTGCATCTGATAGGTGTTGTATTCGGTTTTCCTTTGCAGATGCCGGGTCCGGATCCGGCCTTCAAAATCCGGGTCTCCGTAGATCACGGTGGGGTCACTTTGCAGACGCATCCCTTTCTTCAGCCGGTTATGAAATACCGATGAAATCAATGCCCGTTCCGATGGCACTCCGGCTTCCTTTTCAATCATGGATGCCAGGGTGATGATCTGTTGAAGCGTGAATCCCAGTTCATCGGTCCGTTCCCGCCACTGGGGGGTGAACACGGAAAAGAACGTGGCCACCATTTTTTCGATCATCTGTCGGCAGGTGGCGGTTTTCGGGAAAAAATAGGTATCGGGAAACAAAAATCCCTCCAGGGTGTGTGAAGGGACGTCAAGGTCTGTGATGACCTCCGGATCCCGGCACAGGGCCAGAAACCGATCAGCGCCGCACAATCCGGTTTTCGCCACTGTTGCAGCGGTTTCTTCCATGTTCAGCCCTTCCGGAACGGTCAGGCGGTAGAGTTTCATTCGGCCTTTGAGCAGCTGATCCAGAATTTGAACCGGTGACGCCGGGGTGGTCAGCAGGTGTTCGCCGGCTGGAATGCGGGTGCCGGCTTTCTGATACC
>JBFLKI010000295.1:0-4438 GCA_040883135.1 Desulfotignum sp.
CCGGGCCAGGCCTTTTTGGGTGTAATAGTCAGATTCCTTCATTCTCCGGGCTTTGTCGATCAGTTCGATGGCCCGGTAGTTGCCGGGATAGAACGCAATACTGACCTGTAGTTCCTCGATGGCTTCCTTGAAAAACCGGTTTTCCATCAGTTCCAGGGCCGTTCTCATGTGCTGCAGCGACGCCTTCTGTTTTACGTCAATGAGTCGGGCTTTCATGCCGATATCATCCGGGGTCTGCTGAAGTGCACGGGTGTAATGGGCCACGGCCGCGTCATAATCTTCCAGTGCTTCATATTCTCTCGCCTGAGCCTCGATCTTTGTCACTTCCTTGGGCACACACCCGGATACCACAAACGCAGCCAACATCAAGAACACCATAAAAGGGCGGGTCAACCGGTACCATCCATGCCTGTCATTCTTCATTGATAGACTCCCTTATATCTTCATGCAGCGTTTGTTGAAAAATCAAGGACAGATCAAGGGTCAGTTGAATACGCGACCGGTCGTTTTTCTGCCGCTCCAATAGAACCGTGTTGATGTACACAAGTCCTGGCAGGTTGGAGACATCCGCCAGAAATGCCTTGATGTCCGGGTAAGACCCATCCGCCGCTATCCGGGTATTGAACCGGAGCAGATTCGGCACCTGGGTTTCGGCGGGTATGAAAACCAGGCTCTCACTGATGCTCAGGTGGTTTTTGTCCATCAGGGACCGAATATCGGTCCCGTACTCGGTCAGATGAAAGGCCGACGGAATCTTCCCGTATATTTTTTCGATATCTTTTTCCAGTACCGACCCTGTTTCCTTTGTCAATATCCGATGCAATCCGGACGGGTTCCGAATCTCGGACAGGGTTTGCTGGAGGCCGGCCACCTGGTCGATCTGATCTTTCATCAGGAAAAACCGCGCCCCCATATTGCCCAGTATGATCACCAGGCACACCAGGATCCCCAGGTTAAATTTTTTCGTCATTTCCATCCGCCATCCACCGGGCTGTCAATTCGAACGTGATCCGGTTGTCCTGGCCCACCTCTTTCCGGGACAATTCAACATCGAACCGGGGAGACCTGGCCATACTGTCCATAAAGGAAAACCCGGCGGCCGGGTTGGCGGATTCCGCCTTGATCCGGATAATGGTAAGGCTGTCAGTGAAATTCAGGCGCATGATATCGACTTGTTCCGGCTTGAGGATTTCCAGTTCCGTGAGCACATCCAGCAGCGGAAACTGCTCCTGGCGTATCATCTTGCTGAGCGGTTCGAACACCGCCTGAATTTCGGCCTGTTGTTTCTGTCGCGACCGAACCCGGTTTACCGCTTCTGTTTTTTGCTGTTCCATCTCCTGCCGTATCTGCCGGACCCGGTTTTCATATTCGCTGATCACCCGGGCGTTGGCTCGGTAGTCCACCACATTGACAACCGTGAAACCGACGGCGACACAAACCGCCAACACCAACAGGGGAATCAGGATTCTCGCCCGGGGCTGATTTTTTATCAGGTTTATGGATATCGGGTTCATGGCCATATCAACGGACAATGCCTTTTTGCGCGGCCCCTAAAGCCGTGGTATAAAAGGGAAGAGGATTGTCTTCCAAAGGCATGCCATTCGGAGGACAATCCCACTGAATCAGGGAGGTTTCATCCACAAACGTGAAATCCGGAGAGGTGCCGGTTTTCTTTTGCCGCCCCTGGAGGAAATGAATCAACTGGGTTTCATCTAAAATAATGAAATCGATATTTCTCACGTTTTCAAATACCTGCTCCATCAGATTTTCAGACTTGATATAGGAGGCGATGAAGAATTTTTCGATCTCATTTTCAGGAAATTCACTGTTGTAGTACTGAATCAGCAGGTCCACATCATTGATGGCGCTGCCCCCGTCTTTTCTGAGCATCCCTTTTCGGGTGATCCGGTAGAACAAGGGCAGACCGTTTAAGAACACAAACAGCGTGATCACCTCGTCAAACAACCCCAGATATGCCATGACCCCGGTGTCCGGAAGGCTTGGGGCATAAAAATTGAACCGTGCCAATCCGGCGGGTGCCAAAAACACCGGCCGCATCCCGCCTGCCTCGAATACCGCCTCATACTGGGCCAGGACCGGCTCCATGCCCACTGCCACCAGAAATACATGCCGATTGTCTGAATCCTTTCCCCAGTTTTCCCAGGAAACCCGTAATTCCTGTTCTGGAATACCATAGGTGGAGGCGATCCGCCACAGCAGCATCCGGCCGATATCCCGGAACTCTTTGGGCAGATCTGTGATTTTCTGGATCAACACCTTGACACAGGCATCGGGCAGGGCCACGTGAATTTTTCCGGAACGCGTCCGGGGGCATGCCTTTTTCAGACAAACCGAAAGCGCTTCAAGGTCTTTCACATTCAGATGCTTGAAAGCGGGGGTCAGGGTTTTTGTCGGGATTTTGACGGTCTCCAGGTGCTGAATGGACACCCCCGCCGCTTTTCCGATCACAGCTGCGGCCCGGATGCTGTCTTCAGATATCTCGATGCCGGCATAGGTTTTTTCCCTGAAGGCAAAGCCCATCACATTCCTTCCTGATTGATGATGGTGACCCGGTTGGCCTCCTCCAGTGTGGTGACCCCGTTGATCACTTCTTTAATAGCGGCATCCCGCAGAAATGTCACCCCTTTTTCCTGGGCGTATTTCTGTAGCACTGTGCCGGATGTCTGTTTGATCAGCATTTCCCTTATGGTGTCATCCAGTTCCACATGTTCAATAATGGCTTTTCTGCCATGATATCCTGTTCCTTTACAATTTTCACACCCATTCGCCTCGTAAAACATGAAATCTTTGAATTTTTCCGGGTCAAGCCCGCATTCAACTAACGTTTCCGGCGTTTCTTTTTTTTTGGCTTTGCAGTCACACAGCACCCGAATCAGGCGCTGGGCCACAATGCAGTTCAGGGCGGTCACCAGGTTGTATGGATTGATCCCCATATGGATGAACCGGTTGATCACCTCAAAGGAAGAGTTGGCATGTACCGTGGCAAACAGCAGATGGCCCGTCAAAGCGGACTGCAGGGCGATCTGTGCGGTTTCCGGATCCCGAATCTCCCCCACCAGGATTTTGTCGGGATCATGACGCAGAATGGAACGCAGTCCCCGGGAAAATGTCAGCCCTTTTTTCTCGTTCACCGGTATCTGGGTGATTCCTTCCAGCTGGTACTCCACCGGGTCTTCAATGGTGATGATTTTGGTGTCCCGGGTATTGGTTTCCGACAAAGCCCGGTACAATGTGGTGGTTTTACCGCTGCCGGTGGGGCCGGTCATTAAAAACATGCCGTAGGGCGCCCGAATCTGGCGCCGGAGCCGGACCACTTCAACGGGGTCCAGATCCATTTCGTCCAGGCTCAGGTCTCCTTTTCGGGGCGCCATTCGGTTCTGATCCAGGATCCGGATCACCGCGTCCTCCCCGAATATGGTGGGCAGTACGGATATCCGGAAATCGATATACCGGCCTTTGATCCGTAGTTTGAACCGGCCGTCCTGGGGAATGCGCTTTTCGGAAATGTCCAGTTCAGACATCACCTTGAGCCGTGAGATCACCGGGTTCATGTGGCTTATGTCCAACGGGTCGGTGATCTGATACAGCATGCCGTCGATACGGTACCGGATGATCAAACCGTCGGTCGACCCTTCCAGATGGATGTCACTGGCATTCTTGTTGATGGCGTCCAGAATGGTGGAATCCACCAGCTTGACCACCGGGCTTTCCTGAGCATCCACTTTTTCACTGGAGATCTCGTAATCGCCCTTGTCCGACTCCTTGACAACGGCCAGCCGCATCTCTTCGGACACATCGATCAGGTCCCTGGAGGTGTCGAGCTTTGAGATGAACCGGTGCAGTTTTTTTGCACTGACCAGCACAAACGAAAACGTACCCGGCAGAAGGATGTCCATATGATCCACCACCCGGAAATAATCGATGGGATCGGCCACTGCCAGCACCAGGTGGTCGCCCCGCCGCTGAAACGGAACGACCTTGTTCTGGATGATAAAATCCACATCCAGCGGGCTCGGTTCATCCGAACTCTCTATCTGCTCGAAACGGGCGTACTCGCATCCGTGCTGGGCCGCAATCAACTGCGCCAGTTTTTCATCATCGATCAGTCCTTCGCCGATGAACAACTGCCCGAGCATGCGGCCGGATATGTTTTTCTGGGCCAGGATATGATTTTTCTGCTCCTCGGTAAGAAACCCGAGTTCCACTGCCAGGTCCCCGATACGTTTTTTCTTTCTCAGCTTCAACATGGCCGGGGTCATCCTATGGTTCCAGCCATCTGAAAGATGGGCATGTACATGGCCAGCATGATGAATCCGATGACAAATCCCATGGCCACCATGAGGGTCGGCTCAATGGTGGAGGCGATCATGGTCAGGGTGTTGCTTACCTCTTTTTCATAAAATCGGGACAGATCGGA
>JBFLKI010000008.1:0-4459 GCA_040883135.1 Desulfotignum sp.
GACGCCGAAGATCTCAGAGACATCACAAGGGGGATCGACAAGGGCCGGAGAAATGCGGATGCCGCCAAACGGGAACTGGTCCGGGCCAATCTGCGGCTGGTGGTGAGCATCGCCAAGAAATACACCAACCGGGGCCTGCAGTTCCTGGACCTGATCCAGGAAGGCAACATCGGGCTGATGAAGGCGGTGGACAAATTTGAATACCGGCGCGGGTACAAATTTTCCACCTATGCCACCTGGTGGATCCGCCAGGCCATCACAAGGGCCATCGCCGACCAGGCCAGGACCATCCGGATTCCGGTGCACATGATCGAGACCATCAACAAGCTGATCCGCACCTCCCGGTACCTGGTGCAGGAAATGGGCAAGGAACCCTCTCCTGAAGAGATTGCCGAAAAAATGGAGATCCCCATTGACAAGGTGCGGCGCGTACTCAAGATCGCCAAGGAACCCATTTCCCTGGAAACGCCCATCGGAGAGGAGGAAGACAGCCATTTAGGGGATTTTATCGAGGACAAGAAGTTTTCCATTCCGTCGGATGCGGCCATCGATTTCAGCCTGGCGGAACAGACCCGTAAAATTCTGGCCACCCTGACCCCCAGAGAGGAAAAAGTGCTGCGCATGCGGTTCGGCATCGGAGAAAAATCCGACCACACCCTGGAAGAGGTGGGCCGGGATTTCACCGTGACCCGGGAGCGGATCCGGCAGATCGAGGCCAAGGCATTGAGAAAACTGCGGCATCCCACAAGGAGCAAAAAACTGAAAACCTTCATTGAAAATTAAACATTGACTTGCGTACCGGTTTCCTGTAGATAATTGAAGTTTGTTTGATTGCCATGAATTTTTGGGCCTATAGCTCAGTCTGGCAGAGCCACCGGCTCATAACCGGTCGGTCCCTGGTTCGAATCCAGGTGGGCCCACCAGACAGACAGATATTAATTGCCGTGTAAACCGTATGGATGAATTACAAAACACAGGAAACAAAAGCAACAGTGTGCGGGTCCGCTCAGACATGCCCACTGAGACGAATAAAAGGGTAGCAGAACATCAAAAAAGCGTGGCACTCAGCCACGCTTTTTTCGTTTTCAGACGGCAGGTGGCCCCATGAATCCCACTGTCAGACAGATGCTGGATCTGATCGATTCAGACATTGCGCCCTGGGATCTGGCCGAATCCTGGGACAACTGCGGGCTGATTGCAGGCCACCCGGACCGGCCGGTGAAAAAGGTGATGGTGGGGCTGGATGCGGACATGCCGGTGCTGGAAGCGGCCCGGCTGTGGCAGGCCGACATGGTGCTGACCCATCATCCGTTGTTTATCACACCGGTCAAAGAGATCGATTTCAGCCGGATGCCGGGCGCGGCCATCGCCCTGGCCGCCCAGGCGCAGATCGCCGTAGTCTGTGCCCATACCAACCTGGACAGGGCGGCACACGGGCTCAATGATGAACTGGCCGGCCGGCTTCAGATTCAGGTGGATCAGGTCCTGGAAACGGGCCCGGACGAGGCGTCCGGGGCCGGCACCGGCCTGGGCCGGGTCGGATCCGTGCCTGCACCGGTGTCTTTGGCCCAGATGGCCGATCAGATCAAATCACACCTGGGGGTGGCGCCGGTCCGGGTGGTGGGGAATCCAGAACAGATGATCCGCAGGGCTGCCGTGTGTTCAGGGTCCGGCGGGGGGTTGATTCCCGCGTTTCTGGCATCCGGGGCACATGTGTATGTCACCGGTGATATCAAGTACCATGAGGCCCGGCTGATTGAATCCCATGGCAGGGCATTGATCGATGTGGGGCATTTTGCTTCGGAAATCATCGCCACGGATCTGCTGGTCCGCCGGTTGACACAGGCAGTGACCCGGGCGGGATTTTCCCTGGAAATCAAGGCATTTGCCGGGGAAACCGACCCATTTTTTTCGGTATAAGGATTTTAAATGAATCAAACACCAGACCAGACACCAGACCAGACATTGAAGCAGGAGATCGACACCCTGGTCCGGCTCCAGCAGATCGAAACGGAAATGATCCGGCTGCAGCAGGAAGTGAAAAAAGTCGAAAATCAAAAAAAGGAGCTGTCAGCCAGACTGGGTGCGTTCAAATCCGCCCTGGATGCGGAAAAACTGTCCCTGGAGTCGCTTCAGCAGCAGTGCACAGACCTGGAAGAGGAAATCCGGGTGGTGAACGACCGGATCATCAAGAGCAACGAAACCCTGAGGATGGTTAGAACCAACAAGGAATACCAGGTGCTGCTCCGGGAAGTGGATGACAACAAAAAACGCAAGAACGCCGTAGAGGATCATGTGCTGTCCCTGTACGAACAGCGGGAGGCGGCCGAGACCCGGGTCAAGGAAACCCAGGTCCAGTATGATCAGCTCCATGAACAGATCCAGGCGGAAATGGCGAAAATCGATGAACAGACGCTGGATGACAGAGAACATCTCGCGGAACTGGAAACACAGCAGCGGTCCATCGGGGAATCTTTGGATCCGGCTCTCCTGAACCGGTTCCGGCGGATCGCCAAAATGAACCAGGGACAGGCGGTGGCACGGATCAGCAACGAGACCTGCATGGGATGCTTCATGAATGTGCCGCCCCAGCTGTGTATCGAGGTGCGGCGGTTGAAGCAGATGATCTCGTGCCCCCAGTGCAGCCGCATCCTTTACCATATTGATGAAGAATGAAACGTTTCGGTCTGACCGGACCAGACGATCGCCGGGCCGACGCCGTCGGCCGGGAGGAAAGTCCGAACACCACAGGACAGGACGCTCCATAACGTGGAGTCACGGTGACGTGAAGGAAAGTGCAACAGAGAGCAGACCGCCGGCAATGACCGGGAGACCGGATCACTGCCGGTAAGGGTGAAACGGTGCGGTAAGAGCGCACCAGTTTCCCGGGTGACCGGGAAAGCTAGGTAAACCCCGTCCGGTGCAAGACCAAATAGGGAAACGCTCGAGGGCGGTCCGTCCGATGTTTCCGGGTAGGTTGCTCGAGGGATACGGCAACGTATTCCCTTAGATGAATGATCGTCGACCCGGTGCCGGGTAACCGGTCCGGGTAACAGAATTCGGCTTACGGGCCGGTCAGACCGAAACTTTCACAATCAAGAGACTGAAACTGCCGGGACAGTGCCAACCATGACGGACACCTGTGATATTACCTTTCAGGAAAAAGCCAATATTTTTTCCTTTGATTTTCTCAAATTAATCCGGTTCATCGACACCATTGAAGATGATTCCTATCTGTTCACCAAAAAACTGTATTCCAAGCTGATCACCAACTCGCATATCCTGGAGGATTTCCTGGATTTTCACGGGGCCAAACGAAATGCGGAATGGCTGTATTACCGGGAACTGTGCGCGCTGGTCCGGCACCTGTCTCTGGCCTGCTATTCCCAGCGCCATATCCTGAACCGGCTTTCGTTCTACCGGCTGGGGGACCATCCTTTGGATCTGTTCAAGCAGGAAGCCACCGATACCCTCAGAATTCTTCAGGATTCCCTGAAATTTACCGGACCGGTGATTCTGGCCGAAGCAAGGCGGCTCAACATTACGGTTCCCGGTTCCCGGTACAGCCTGAATTTTTTTCCGGGCATCACCTCCACCCAGCAGCTGGATCACAACATCGATGACCTGACGGCCAGAGACAACCAGAAAAAAAACCTGACCCGGATCTCCAGTGAATTTCTGGATCTGATCAAGTCGTTTGAACAGTTCTCCTTTTATGAGCGGTATGATCTGAAGACCATCCATGATCTGGTGCCTGAAAAGATCAATGAGGTGGTGATCCGGGGGTTTGAACTGCGGGTCCACAATATCCAGTCCTCGTTTGATTCCTATGTGGTGAAAACCCCGTCTGAAGAGGAAAATATTCTGCTGGAGCAGCTGCGCAGTCATTTTTCCATCGTGTTTCACATTCTCCAGGTGATGGGGCGGCTGCTGCATTTTTATGAACGCCACCTGTATGATGTGGGATTCAAGGATATGTATATGCGGGTGCGGCAGTCGCTGGCGGAACTGATCGACCCGGATGTGCTCCTGGACCGGGCCGTGAATTTCTGCCTGTATTACGCGTGGAAATTTCTGTCCTCCGGCAAACAGGTGGCCTCCCTGATCATGAACCAGAACATGGAAACCGGATCCATCGAGGTGGGCATCCCCATGGACCGGGGATTTCACAGCCGGCCCAGTCTCCTGGTGGCCAAAATCGTTCAGTATTACGGCGGTGAGGTGATCCTGCATGTGGGGGAGGATCAATTTGATGCCTCGTCCGTGCTCGACATCCAGTGGGCCGGGGGCAAGATCAAAAAGGAGGACCGCACAACCGTAAGGTTCACCGGTGATTCCAGGGCGTTGAACGATCTCAAGGTACTGGCAGGGGTCAATTACGGTGAAGACCACATGGGCAAAGGAATTCCGTTGCCCAAACAGCTGTCCTACCTGAGTTGAGCATGGCCGGTATTCAGCA
>JBFLKI010000296.1:0-9449 GCA_040883135.1 Desulfotignum sp.
GGGCCGCCAAGTACGGGGTCACCAAGCAGTATGTCCTGGGCCTGGAGGTGGTGCTTCCGGACGGCCGCCTGGTCACGCTGGGATCCAAATGCATCAAGGATGTGGTGGGCTATTCCATGACCGAACTGTTTGTGGGATCGGAAGGCACCCTGGGGGTGATTACCAAGGCCATTGTCCGGCTGGTGCCGCTTCCCGAAACCCTCAAGACCCTGGCGGTCAGTTTTCCAGACATCCAGGACGCGGGCCGGGTGGTGCCCATGCTGCTCAAAACAGGGGTGACGCCCTGCACCCTGGAATTCATTGATCGGTTCTGCCTGGCGGCGGTCGCAAAAACCGGCCTGTCAGACCCTGTGGCATCGTTGCTCTCTTCCGACACCGGGGCCATGCTGCTCATCGAACTGGACGGAGACAAGGATGCCGTGGCAAAGGAGGCGGCAGCGGTCCGGGAGATATGCGGTCAATGCGGGGCCACCGGGATTCACTCCGCCCAGAATCCGGCTGAGCGGGAACAGCTCTGGGAGATCCGCCGCAGCATTCACGGGGCCCTGGCAGGGCTTTGCCCGCACTGGCTGGAAGAAGACATTGCGGTGCCGCCGGCATCCATTCCTGAGATGCTGAAAAAACTGGCGGCCCTGGCACGGGAACAACACTTACGGATTCTGTCTTTCGGGCATTTTGCCGACGGCAACATCCATTTAAGTGTCGCAGAAGCGGATGCCCCCTTGTCACCCCAGCGGGCAGAGGAAGTCACTCACCAGATATTTGACCTGACAAACGCCCTGGGCGGACGGATTGCCGCGGAGCACGGCATCGGCCTGGCCAAAAAAGAATTTCTGGGCGTCAACCTGGATGATGCCACCCGGGATCTGGCGCTGCAGATCAAAAAAATGCTGGATCCACAGGGTATCCTGAATCCGGGCAAGATTTTTCCTCAGGATCTCTGGGACAAGTCGTTTGAACCCACTCGATCCGGCTGAAAAAGGCCATTGCTCTATTTTTCATGAAAAAACAACCCGTTACCATAAGGAGTCACCATGACACACCTCACGGATCTCCTGGCCATATCTCCCGAAGATCTGGCCACTGTCAATCAATTGCTGACCCGTCCGGACTTTGAGATGACACAGGCGCTGTGTGACCTGATCGACTCATTCGGCGGTGTCGCAGCCATTAATGAAAAAGCCAGGGAAGCCGGACGTCCGGAAAATCTGATGCACCGTCTCAAACAGACCGGTTCCCCCTATATTTCAGATCTGGAATGGCTGCAGGAACAGAAAAACAATCATGCCTTTGTTCCCATGGATGACTACTGCAGATCTCATACCGGATCAGGCGCATCATCCATTGATTTCTCCAGGGCTGTCACGCTTGAGATCAGCGCCCTACAATTTTTTCCCTGGCTCATTTCCCAGGCCAGACATTGCATTGAGAACAAAGAACTCATGCCGGGCCGGTTTATAAGGGTCCGATGCATGAAGGAACAGGCAGAGGACAACGGAGATCTGATGGCCACGGCCGCGGCCATGCAGATGATCGGGGCCACCTGGGTGGAATCCCTCGATACCCGGGGCACGGACGGCGGCAATGTCCACCTGGGCGGACCGGAAACCATTACCGGCTATTTTGGGGGTATCGGCCAGCCCAATGACTATCCCGTCAAATGGGCCAAAGAATATCTTCACTACTACACCCGATTCGGCATCAAACAGGTTCTGAACCTCAATCCAGGCACCATCCTGATGGGCTATATGATGCACCGGATGGGCATTGACATTGAATTCAAAATTTCGGTGTTTGTGGGCAATGACAATCCCTGGTTCATCCTCTGGACCCTAATGACCGCCAGGATGTTTGCCAGAAAAGACGGTACCACCCCTCTGGTCGGGTTCAATCTTTCCAACTCCGTTAACAACGAAACCATATTCCAGGCTGATGCGATCCGGAAGGTGTTGGGCCTCGAAACCGCCGTCCGGTTTGAACACCACATCACGGAAACATTTAAATCCATTGTGATTCAGCCCTATAACCGCAGAGAGGAACTGGTGGAACTGGCAAAGTCGGTTGCCAATATTTCAGCCAAGCACGAAGGGGGGGAACCGGACATTGAATCCAGAAGAGAGCACCCGTCAGACATCCTGGACTATTTTTTAACCAGAGAGCAGATCGAACAGGCCGGCCTGATGCCCGATCTGCTGACAAACTATCTGGACAAGCACCATTCCATGAACCTGACCGCACAGGCATTGCTCAAAGCCGGCATAGGAGTGGTAGCAGCCCGGAACCTTCACAATTCTATCTGATACAAAAAAACCCTGTGCCCGGCGGAGGTCGTGCCGGACACAGGGCTGCTTCAAGGTTTCAAGAATGATGAACCGGTCAGGCCAATCCGGCCGGCCCGCTTAACCGGCCAGCAGTGCCCGGTCATCCTCAATGCCCTTGAGTTCGAAGCGCTTGACCTTGCCGGTGGCGGTTTTGGGCAGTTCTTCCACAAAATTGATCCACCGGGGGAACTTGTAGTGGGCCAGCTCGGTTTTTACATAGGATTTGATCTCTTTCTCCAGATCCGGTGATGCCTCGAATCCCTTGTTCAGAACGATATAGGCGCTGGGTTTCACCAGGTTTTCATCGTCTCTGCCCGGCACCACCGCGCATTCCAGCACGGCCGGGTGACCGATGAGGCAGGCTTCCACCTCGATGGGGGATACCCAGATGCCGCCCACCTTGAGCATGTCGTTGGACCGGCCCACATAGTAGAAAAAACCTTCCTGGTCCACGAAAAACTTGTCGTCGGTGTTGAACCATTCGCCCAGCATGGCTTCCTTGGTTTTTTCATGTTTGTTCCAGTAATAGGCGGCGGTACTGTCGCCTTTGATCAGCACAGTGCCGATTTCGCCCTGGGGCACTTCGTTGAGCTGGTCATCCACGATCTTTGCCTCGTATCCGGGCACCAGCTGACCCGTGGATCCCGGCCGGATGTCCTCGACCCGGTTGGAGATGTAGATGTGGCTGACTTCCGTGGAACCGATGCCGTCCAGTATATCCACGTTGAACCGCTCCTTCCACCGTTTGAACAGATGCGCCGGCAAGGCCTCGCCGGCGGATGTGCACAGCCGGACCCCGGCCATGCTGCCTTCATCCTGGGCCAGCATCGAGCCGTACAGGGTGGGAACCCCGAAATACAGGGTGGGGTTGTACCGGGCAATGGTATCGAACACGGTTTGCGGGGTCGGGCGGTCCGGCATCAGCACGGTGGTGGCGCCCACACTGAAGGGAAAATACAGGCTGTTGCCCAGGCCGTAGGCGAAAAACATCTTGGCCGCGGAAAAGCACACATCGTCTTCCCGGATTTTGAGCACCTGTTTGCCATAAGTTTCCACACAAAACAGCATGTCGTGCTGCAGGTGCACCGTGCCCTTGGGTTTGCCCGTGGAACCGGAGCTGTACAGCCAGAAACAGGCATCATCGGGGCCGGTGGGCGCCGTTTCAAGCGCATCGGGCTGTCCCTGGACAAATTGATCATAAGACACGGTACCCGGCTTTTCACTCTGCTGGTTCACCACCACGATCTTTTCCAGAAACATGAGATCGGATTTGACTTCCTCGATATTGACATACAGGGATTCATCCACCACCAGGACCCGTGCCCGGCTGTCATTTAAGAAATACAGGTAATCCTTGGGCCGCATCAGGGTGTTCAGACAGATGGGGACCGCCCCGGTTTTAATCGCTCCCAGAAAGGCCGCGGGATAAAGTTCCATGTCCAGCATTAACAGGGCCACCCGGTTTTCCATACGGACCCCGGATGACACCAGGGCGTTGCCGAAGCGGTTGGCTTCTCTTGTCAATTCTCCATAGGTCAGCTTCCGGTCTTCACACACCACTGCCACTTTGTCTTCACGGCCTTCCCGGATGTTGCGGTCCAGAAAATAATCGGCTGCATTAAATCTTTCCAGTCCAAGATATTCGAGTTCCATAAATGACTTCCTCCTCAATTAATATTTTTCCATGACGGGATGGAAAAAAAGTTTCAGACTTTTTTCTTCGGTTCTACCGGGGGTGGTCAGCCATGAGACAACAAAAAAGACAATTCCGGCAACAATGAACGATGCCAGAAATCCGTTGAGCTGAAACATGAAATTCTGGGGGAACAGAATCATATTTTTCCCGCCCAGAACAAAAAACAGAATATTCATGAACACCCCGGCCAGAGTGGAAAGAATCGCTCCGGTGGCGGTGGCCCGTTTCCAGTAATAGGCCCCCCAAAGTGCAAAAAATGTAACCGCCACTGTACCGAAAGCGATGACCGACAGCTCTGCCACCGGTGTCGTCGGATTCCAGGCGATCCATACACAGACCGCCATGATGATGGCCACGAAAAGCCTCGCCAGAGTAATGTATTCGGAAGGCCGGGTCTGGGGCCGTATGGTCTTGACTACATCCAGGGACAGGTTGACCGCGTTGCCGAACACCAGGCCGTTCACAGTCGACATAGCGGCCGTGAATCCACCGGCCACAGCCAGGGCCGCCAGCCAGTCCGGCATGGTGGCGGCTGCCACCAGCCCGTAAATTTTATCCGCTTCCACCCCTTTGAGACCCGGCACAATCACATTGCCGGCAATCCCGATGAGCGTTGGCATGGTGATCACAAACAGGCAGATGCCGCCAAAAGAAAGAAACATGGCTTTGAGCCCCCGGACCGACCGGCTGGAATAGGCATGCATATAGGGCTGGGGAAAACACACGCATCCCAAAGCCATGGCTGAGGCCATGCCGAAAATCATGGGATAACTCCACACCTTGCCCCCGGCCCAGCCGATCTGAAACAGCGTGGGATGTTTGGCCATGACTATTTCCATGGTGGGCACGAACCCGCCGTTTTTCATCATCACGAAAAAAAACAGGACAAATACCATGATCGAAAAAAACACCCCCTGGATAGCATTGACCCAGGCTGCCCCTTTCATGCCCCCCATCATCAGGTAGATGGCGATGAAAAACGGTACGAAAAACAGGCCTAAGCGAAAGGAGATGATCCCGTCGCTCATGGCTTCCAGCATCACACCGATGCCCTGGATCTGGGCCACCACATAGGGAATCGAGGACACCAGCACCACCAGCACCAGAATAATCTTCATGGGGGTGCCGTACCGTTCACCGAACGGGGCCCCCATGGTCATCCATTTTCTGGCCCGGCCTAAAAGAAAGGTTTTTTTGTGCATGAAGTACCATAAAAACCCCAGGGGAACGAGATTGGCGGTGAGTACATACAATGACCCATACCCCAGGCGGTATCCGAAACTGGACATGCCGAACATGGAAAACGCGCTTAAAAACGAGGCCAGAAGGCTGAAAATCAGCACAAAATACCCCAGGCTGGAGCCGGCCACAAAATAGTCATCCGCACTTTTGGTGAATCCCTTGCGAAACGCCACATAACTGATGAACACAGATACGAAACACAGACTGGTGATAATTATGACAGCGATCATATGCGGGTCTCCTCATCCATATCAATTTTTCTCAGAACATCCACAATCCCTTCTACATCCCTGTCATACAGCGCCAGATCGGTCTTGAACAGATAGACCCACTCAATGACAAACAGCAGCGCCCCGATCAGAAGCAGGACAAAGGCCCAGAAAGGCATCCCCATGATCTGGCCCACCTCGCCGTACCGGCCATACCCGATGGGGCTCCAGCAGAACACCGTAAGCACAACAAACACGATCAAGAAACCCAGGTTCTTCTTTTTGTTCGCTTTTGCGGACATGTACGTTCCTCCTTTTGTGCGAAAAATCAAGTTGTTTATGAAACTGTCTGTTTTCCAACCCGGGTTCTTTGAAACCCCGGATGTGTCTCTTCATGTGTGTTGTGTGTATTAACTGCTGCGTCAAATTATTTCATTACAGATAACAGTAAGAGCAATTGATGTGCCACGAACACAATTTGAGTGCAATGACGCTGAAACGGCAGGTCAGTCCCGGCGATTCAATTCAGTGACGAAAAAAAACCCCGGGCTTGACCGCCCGAAAACCGGAAAGAAACGTTGCGGGCTAGAAAGATTGTTTCATCAGGGGGTGGGTGACAGATGATATTTGCGAATCTTCTTTCGCAGGGTGGGCAGAGAAATCTTCAGAATCCGGGAGGCCCGGGTTTTGTTCCACTGAACCGAATCCAGCACGGCCTCGATATGACGCTTTTCCACCTGGGCCAGAGACTGGGAGGCCGGATACCGGCTCACCCGGGGAGCGGTGCCGGACAGCAGCGCATCCAAGGTTTCCTTGAGAATCACATTGCCCCGGGACCGGATGGCCGCGGAAATGATCACGTTTTCCAGTTCCCGGACATTACCGGTCCAGGTGTGGGCCTTGAGACGATCGATGCATCCCTCCTGGAGCTGCATGGATTTCACGCCCAGATCATGGGCGCATTTGCGTACAAAATGATCCACCAGCAGCGGGATATCCGACAGCCGCTCCCGCAGCGGCGGCAGGGTGATGGTGACCACCTTGAGCCGGTAGTACAAATCGGCCCGGAACGTTTTTTCCTTGACCATGTGTGCCAGGTCCTGGTTGGTGGCCGCGATGATCCGGCACCGGGAGGTCAAATTGCGGCAACCACCCACCCGCATGTATTCTTTTCTTTCCAGAAATCCCAGCAGCTTGGCCTGCAGGTTCAACGGCAGTTCCCCCACCTCGTCCAGAAACAGGGTGCCGTCCTCTGCCAGCTCGATTTTTCCGGGCCGCTGGGTCACGGCCCCGGTGAACGCCCCTTTTTCGTGGCCGAACAGCTCGCTTTCCAGAAGCGTGCTGACCACAGCGGAACAGTCAAACGTGATAAAGGGCTTGTCTTTGTCCGGACTGCTCAGGTGGATCCGGCGGCTCACCAGCTCCTTGCCGGTGCCGGTCTCACCGGTAATCAGGGCGGTGGCCCGGTTCTGGCAGAGCATACCGATCATCTTGAACACATCTTTCATGGCCCGGCTGCTGCCCACGATCACACCGCGGTCGAATCCGGCCGGTCCGTCGGAAAATCCCGAATGTTTCCGGTCCACCTCCAGACTTTCAATGGCCTGCTCCACGGTATTGTTCAGTTCCAGGGCATCCAGCGGCTTGTGGATATAGTCATAGGCCCCCAGCTTCATGGCTTCGATGGTGGTTTCCATGTCCTGGAATGCCGTGATCATGATGATCTTGGCCAGGGGATTGACCGCCTTCATCTGCTTGAGTACGTCCAGACCTGAGCCGTCGGTCAGCCGGATATCCAGGATCACCACCTGGGGATTTGTCTTTTCAAACAGGTTCAGGGCCTGTTTGACCGTGGCCGCCGTATGAACGGTATGGCCCTTTTCCGCCATGAACATGGAAATGGATTCCAGAATGGTGGACTCATCATCCACAACCAGCAGATCAGCCACGGGATTCTCCTTCACAGGGCAGACACACATCAAAGACGGTGCCGCAGGGATCTCCTTTTTCGACAGTGACATATCCGTTGTGCGCCTGAACAATCTGTTTGACATTGGCCAGGCCCAAACCGGTGCCTTTGATTTTGGTGGTATAAAAGGGTTCAAAAATATGGGGAATCAGTTCCGGCGGGATGCCGTTGCCGTTGTCCGACACCTGTATCACGGCAAAATCGTTCTTTTTCAGTCTTCGAAGGCCGGTGCGGACACAAACGTCTCCCCCGGAATCGATCGAATCCAGGGCATTGAGCAGCAGATTGATCACCACCTGCTCGATTTTCGCCCTATCCGCCGTGATCACCGGAAGGGACGGGTCCAGGTCGACCCGGCATGACGCCTGAATTTTGCGGAATTTTACATCCATCAGGTTCACACAAAAGTTCACCACATCATTGAGATCCACATCGCCGGGAATCAGAGAAACGGGTTTGGCAAAATCCAGCAGCTGCTGAAGAATCGTCTCCAGGCGCTGAATCTCTGTCTGGGTGATCTGAAGCCGTTTTTCGTCATTGCCGGTGAACCGGTTGTTCTGTCCCAGAATCTGGAGGTTCATTTTGATGGAAGACAACGGGTTGCGGATCTCATGAGACAGGGATGCCGTGATCTGACCGATGTAGGCCATGCGCTCCATCTGCCGGCTTTTTTTCTCCATTTTCACCCGCCGGGTAATATCCCGGACAATACACAAATTATAGTGCCCGCCCTCGAACCGGGAGGGCCGGCATCCCATTTCCGTGGGCAACGCATGACCGTCCATGAGCAGGCGCCGGTATTCGAATACGGCAGACGCGCCCGGGACTGATACATGATTCTGCGAAACGAGCCGGCGGACTTCCGGGCGGTCCTTTTTGTGGACCAAATTCAAAAACGGGGTCATCAGGATCTTTTTGAAATCATCAATCCCGTGCATCCGGCAGAAGGCCGGGTTCACAAACGCTATGGTTTCCCCGTCCAGCACCAGGTATCCGTCACTGATCTCTTCCACCAGGGTTTTGTACTTGTGCTCGGATTCCTTCAACTGGGCGGTCCGGGCGGCCACGTCCATTTCCAGGCGGTCCGCATATTCTTTGAGACAGGTTTCATGCATTTTCTGAAAATGGTTGGAAAACCGGTGGATGGTATCGGCCAGACAGGTGTTCACCTGTTCGATATGGCGACGCAGGCAGGATCTGGGGGATTCATCAACCAACACCGGGACAATGAGTATCCGGAACAGTTCAAACGCCTTCTGCACCTCATCCAGCGGGAATCCTGATTCCAGCCGAACCCGGGTGATCTCGTTGATGAACCGGTTGATGGCCGTGTCGTCATTTTCCACCAGCACCTGAAAAAACGCATCATAGGCCCGGGCCGTGGTTTGGGCCAGTTCCTCCGGATCTCTGGCCGCATAATTGTCGGACACATCTGTATACAGCCGGTCACACCACTCTCGAATGATCCGTTCCCGGTGACGTTTGAGCAAGGCATCCAGCCTGAACCCGGACAAATCGTCTTCACAACCTGCCGGCACCGGCCCATTCATTTCCATGGCATCCCCTTTTTCTGTGTTAAAAAAAGAAGCTGCCCCCTTCATAACAGGTCACATGCGGTTCGTCAAACCTTCAAACAGGCCGGCCGATTTTCAGCACTTCCCTGGCGTACTGGATGCTTTTTTTGCAGGCGGCCATCTCCTTTTCCCTTGCCACCTCCAGAGAATCCTCCCCCATGTCCCACTCGATTTCAAACGTGATACGGTCCGTGGGCGACTGGTCACAGATGATCTGCAGGGTTTTGAAACAGTCGATGTCTCCATCTCCCAAGGCCACGCCATGGAAACGGATGCCGAACTGGTCCCTTGTCAGCTTGTGATCGCAGAAATGATTGCAGAACGCATAAGGGGCCAGTTTTTTCACGGCATATTCCGGATTTTCCAGCACCCCCATGGAATTGACCGTGTCCACACACGCCCCCACCAGGGGATGGTTCACCTGCCGGATCACCCAGA
>JBFLKI010000297.1:0-3657 GCA_040883135.1 Desulfotignum sp.
AGGGGGCTGATTATTTTCCTTGAAGCCGTCAGACTTTTCAAAAGGAGATAACCATAATGGCATTTGAAACAAAAGAAGAGCTGCTGGACAAGTTTATCCAGATGGATAAACCGGTCTGCCCCCATTGCAACAAAGAAATGGTCCTGTGGGAGGTGCCGCCCATCAATTTTTCCGATGGGCTGGGATGGGGCACCCCGTATCTGTTTGTGTGCTTCAATGATGACTGTCCGTCCTACACAAAAGGATGGGATCATCTCAAAGATACCATGGAGGCTCCGGCATCTTACCGGTGCATCAACGAGCCGGGCCAGAAGAATTTTGAATACATGCCCGTGTTCAGCCCGGTGGGGGCCACGGGCAGCAAACTGGATGATGCAGCCCTGATCCACCAGAACGAACTCAAGGAAAAAACCAAACAGGCGTTTTCCATTCTCACGGATTACTATATCTCAAAGGATTGGGATGAAATTCTGAAGATGCTGCTGGATGCGGCGGTCCCCAACCGGGCCCGGCTCAAGGCGGCTGAAATGATCGGAGAACTGGGCGGCGTGGAAGCCATCGAACCGCTGATCAACCACAAATTCCCCACACCGGTGCTCGATAGCGGGGTGAAGGCGGCCATTGATCAGCTGCATGAGCGTCATTTTACCCGGGAATGCCCCTATTGTGCGGAAATCATCAAAAAAAGGGCCAAAATCTGCCGGCACTGCCAGCGGGAATTGTAACAGAAGTTACCGATTGACTTTTTCCAGGTTAAAGGAGCGGTAGATGATCATCTCCCGCTCCTTTCTTGTTTCATCGAGCGGTTCGAACAAAAGATCCGGCAGTTTTTCCGCCATCTGTTCACGGGACGGCACGGCTGTCAGGCCCTTGCCGATGGTTTTACCGGTCAAGGTGTCAATCACCACGGCGTCCCTGGCATCCGTGGATACGGCAAAGGGAATCTGATAATTTCTCACCAGCCTGGCGCCTGCCAGAATTTCCCGTTCATATGATCCGATGGAGCCGGCCACACAGGTGACAGCCATCACGGCCCGGTCTTTGATACAGACCACCAGATCGATGGAAGACACATAATCCTCCCCCTGGAACTGGACGGTCAGCGGCTCATCCACATAGATATCCTGTTTGTCGTATCCTTTGGCTTCCACCAGAAATTTTTCAAAATTCTGACGGCTGACTTCCGGACCGGCCAGATCGATCGTTTTTCCGGTGATATAGTCTGTCATCTGTTCCATCATGATATTGCCTTGGGTTTCGATCATTCGAATTCAGACAGATCCAGGCGGGGAGCATCACTCCAGAGTCCTTCCAGATCATAAAACGCTTTGGCTTTGGTTTCAAATATATGGATGATTCGGCTCCCGTAATCCAGCAATGCCCATTCTCCTTCCTTGATACCTTCGGTTCCAAGGGGCATGATATTTTCTGCCTTTAATCCGGTCACCACATGTTCGGCCAGAGAGGTCACCTGGCGGCGGGAACCGGCTTCGACAATGACCAGCATGTCGGTGTATGAGGTCAGGGAGCGGACATCGATGGCCGTGACCGACCGGGGTTTGCGGCTGAAAACTACTGTCAGATAGGGTGTCAGTGTTTGTGACGTGTCGGTCATAAATATAACTTCCTTTCACGGATAATTTTTTCCACCGCCGCCGGAACCAGCCCTTTGATGGACAGATGCTGTTTTACCCGGCTGCGTATCAGCGTGGATGATATGTCAATCAGGGGCACGGGGCACACTTGCACCGGTTTGAGTCTGTCATGGATAAACTGCCGTTCTCCCTGATGCCATGTGTAGCCTTTTGATATATGTTCGTCAAGAAAGGATTGAATATCCGCATGCGGGACCACTCCCTGTCTGGGCATGACAACAATGGAAACCGCAGCAAAAATGTCTGTCTGTCGTTTCCAGGAAGGGGTGTCGAAAAACGCATCCGATCCCATGAGCAGATAAAACCGGCAGGATTCTCCGTATTGCCGCTTGAAGGCATAAATCGTGTCAATGGTATAGGAGGGCCCTTTCCGGGTGATTTCGATATCAGAGGGCGCCAATCCTTCTTTGTGTGCCAAACTTTTGACCACCATGTCATACCGGTCCTGTGCCGGTGCCAGATCGATTCCGGGTTTGTGGGGCGGGGTGGCGGAAGGGAAGAAAAAGATTGTGTCCAGTCCCAGTTGGTGTTTGACGTGATCGGCAATCTGAATGTGCGCGGTATGAAGCGGGTTGAATGTGCCTCCGAAAAGCCCGGCTTTCATTGGGTCACTCTTTCTGAAGAAGGGATGCCAAAAGTCTGATCAGTCTGTCGACTCCCTGTCCGGTGGCTGCTGAAATGGTGTGAATCTCAAGATCCGGCAACGCTTTGCGAAAGCTGTCCACCCGGTGTTCCGTGCCGGCCAGGTCGATTTTGTTGAGCACGATGATTTTGGTCTTGTCCGACAGGGGACGGCTGTAAAGAGTCAGTTCCCGGTTGACAGTGTCATACGCGGTCAAGGGGGATTGGGGATCGATGGCACCGGCATCGATCAGGTGAATCAATATGCCGGTCCGTTCAATATGCTTGAGAAACTTAATCCCCAGTCCGGTTCCCTGGTGGGCGCCTTCAATGAGGCCCGGAATGTCGGCGACGGCAAACGGTTCCCCGAAGGGCGGGGTGACCATGCCCAGCGTCGGCGTCAGGGTCGTGAATGGGTAAGCGCCGATCTTGGGTCGTGCCGCGGACATGGCGGCAATGAGAGTGGATTTTCCGGCATTGGGCAGTCCCACGATTCCGATGTCCGCCAGCAGTTTCAGCTCGAGATTGAGCCTGCGTTCGATACCGGGGAGTCCAGGCTGGGAATACCGGGGCGCCCGGTTGGTAGATGTGGCAAACCGTTTGTTTCCCCGGCCGCCTTTTCCCCCATGGGCAATGATATGTTCTTCCCCTTCCCGGGTGAGATCGACAACGGTCTCAAGGGTATCCGCGTCCCGGATCAGAGTTCCCGGGGGCAGATCGATATAACAGTGGTCGCCGTTTTTTCCATGTTTCTGCCGCCCCATCCCCGGTGCCCCGTTTTGCGCGCGGTGCGATTTCTGGCGGTGAAAATCATGCAGGGTGCGTTTCCCCGGGTCCACTCTTAAAATGACATGGCCCCCGTCACCACCGTCACCGCCGTCCGGACCGCCCCGCTCGATGAACCGCTCTCTGCGAAAAGAAGTGCATCCCGGTCCGCCGTCACCGGATCGAATAGTGATCACTGCCTCATCAACAAATTTCACGCCGCATAGACACTGACTTTTTTACGGTCACGGCCTTTTCTTTCAAAAGTCACCACGCCATCGATCATGGCAAACAGGGTATAGTCCTTGCCCATGCCGACATTGTTTCCCGGATGGATTTTGGTTCCCACCTGCCGGACAATGATATTGCCGGCTGAAACGGTTTGTCCGCCGAATTTTTTCACACCCCGGCGCTGGGCGTTCGAATCCCGGCCGTTGTTTGAACTGCCGGCGGCTTTTTTATGAGACAAGTGTCAAATCTCCTCTTTTGGTATTACACCGAAATGGACGCGATTTTAATCTGGGTATAGTGCTGCAGGTGGCCCTGCATTTTTCGATACCCTTTCCGCCGTTTGTATTTGAAGACCAGTTTTTTTCTGTCCCGGCCCTGTTCAACG
>JBFLKI010000298.1:0-4717 GCA_040883135.1 Desulfotignum sp.
AAGCCGGTTTCAAGGTCAACGCCAATGTCATTTTGGGGTGGAACAATCTGGTGGAGCAGGATATTCAGGACCTGGAAGGCTTCATGCACCGCCTTACCGGAAAAACCGTCACCACCCTTCAACTGCGCTGGCTGTTCGCCCACCCTTACACCCCGATTTACGACACATATGGGGGCGTTGAGAACAGTATCCGGCTGGGACCGTTCAACTGCGGATTTCATGTCACCATTCCAGATCACCAGATGGCATTGAACCTGGCAGCGGCGGAAATCATCAAAGAGATGTGCGACAAAAAAGGCATCCAGCTTCAGGGGTACAAAAATCTGAAAAAAGGCATGGCATCGGGCTAAACTGAATATCATTCTTGACAATACCGATAAATTATAATTGGATGCGTGGTATGACGGCAGATCATGTGTGACACACGCATTCAGATTACCCTTATTTCAGGATTATCCATCATGAAGAATCACCGGTTACTGATGAAGTCCTTTATTTCTCACCTGAAAACAGGGTGGCGACTTTCATGGCTCGTGGCAGTGGTTCTGATCTGCATGACTGCCTCCGTCCTGGCCCGGGAAAAAAAGATCACCAATCATTTGGGCATGACATTCATCCATGTGGCACCCGGCACTTTTCAGATGGGAAGCCCGGATAACGAGGCCCACCGGAAAAGCAATGAAACACAGCATTGGGTTGACATCAGCGAACCGTTTTATCTTCAGGAAACCGAGGTCACCCTGGAACAATGGCAGGCCATCATGGGAAAAGCCATTCTTCTGAAAAAACAGGGCGGCCCCCAAACCCCGGTGACCCGGGTCTCCTTTTATGACTGCCAGAAATTCATCAGAAAGTTGAATCAAATGGATACGGCCCGTTACCGGCTGCCTTTGGAAAAAGAATGGGAATATGCCTGCCGGGCCGGAACCACCACGGCCTACAGCTGGGGAAACGAACCGGACTGCAGCCTGGCCATGTATGCCAACACCCCGAAACGGCAAGGAGAATGCAGCCATTATTACCGGTCTATCGGGCTGCCGGTGAACAGTCCCTCACCGGTCGCCTCATTTCCACCCAATGCATGGGGATTTTACGACATGCACGGCAATGTCTGGGAATGGTGCCAGGATGAATACACCGACGATATCAGGGATCCCGGCGTCAACACCTATGATCTGTTTTCCAGCAGACCCAGGGTTCGCCGGGGCGGCAGCTGGTACCTTTACGGCAGATATATGCGCTGCGCCAACCGGACTTACGCCCATCCCGGCGCCAGGTTTCAAACCACCGGATTCCGGCTGGTTGTCGAGGTTGATTGATGCGCGCCAACCTGTTGGGTTTTCTCAAAATTTATGAAGAAGAAATCAGCCTGTTTCTGTGGACGGCCGCGCTTCTGTTCATCATTCGAAGCTCGGGCATCATCCTGAACAATTACGCGGAAACCGCTTTTTTGAAACGGTATGGTGTCGAATTCATGCCGGTGGTCAACATGCTCAATGCCGTAGCCACATTCTTCATCACCGGATTTCTGGCCATGTTTTTGAGCAAGACCTCCGGGGCGAAGCTGTTGTATTATATTTTCATTTTTTCAGGAATCATCGTCACCGTCATCCGACTGCTCATTCCTTTCGGCTTTGAGCTGTTGTATCCGCTGCTGTTCATGCTCAAAAGCCAGTTCGAACTGCTCCAGGCCCTGCTGTTCTGGAACATGTGCAACGATCTGTTCAACACCCGCCAGTCCAAGCGTCTGTTTCCGCTTCTCACCGCCGGGGGTGTCATCGGACTCATACTGGGCAGTTTTGGGACCCCGTATTTTGCCAAGCTGTTCAGCCTGGACAACCTGTTGTATCTGTATCTGATCACCTCTATCATGGGCGCTTTGCTGATTCAGGCGATGGGGCGGAGCTACGCCACTCTGATCTATACGGAAAAGACAGGGGCGTCGGACAAAGCGAAACCATCAATGATAGAAGAGATCAAACGGGTCTATCCGCTGATCAAGGATTCCATTCTGGTCAAGATCGTGCTGGTCCTGACCTTCATGCCCAATGTGGTCATCCCCATCATGAACTACCAGTTCAACTATGCCGTCAACGAGCAGTTTGCATCTGAAACCGCAATGATCGAATTTTTCGGGTATTTCCGGGGCGCAATGAATATTGTCAGCTTGTTCATTCTACTGTTTGTGGGAAGAATCTACGGCAAATGGGGGTTGCCGGTGGCGCTCATGTTTCATCCGTTCAACTATATGGTGGCGTTTTTCGCTTTTCTGTTCCGATTCGACGTTTTTTCAGCCATGTATGCCAGGATGTCCACCAACATCATCCGCACGACCATCAACATGCCGGCCAACAGTATTCTCATCGGCCTGTTTCCCGAATCCTACCGGAATATGATCCGCCCGTTTCTGCGGGGAACGGTGGTCCGGATCGCCTTGTTCACAGGATCCACCTTGATACTGCTGTCAACGCCTTTATTCCATCCCCGGTATCTGACCCTGGTGGCTCTGCCGTTCATGATCGCCTGGGTGGCGGCCCCGTTTTTGCTCAAATCCAACTACTCAAAAATTCTGCTGGATCTGATCTCCAAAAACATGCTGGATATCAAATCCATGGATCAAAAGGAACTGGCACAGATCTTCAACCAGGAAAAAACCCTGTCCAGCCTGGAGACGAATTTTCTGTCCGCCCGGGGGAAAGATGCGGTATGGTATGCAAAACTGCTGAAAAATTTTTCTCCCACCCGGCTGGATGAATTGATTGTCAAAAATCTGGAAAACCAGGATGAGATCACTCAGGTGGCACTCATCAAACTGCTCACACCCGGATCGGTCCACAGGGCGGCCCAGGATTTGATCTCCCTGTTGTCCCCGGACCGGCCCGAAACCACCATTGCCATTCTCAAACTCATCCATCAGCAGGGCGTCGACACAGGAGATCATCCGGTCATATCCGGGTTTCTCACAAGTGAACACCCCGTGATCCGGGGCTTTGCCGGGGCTTGTATATACAGTGATCACCCAGAGAATCTCGAACAGCTCATTACTGACTGGCTCTCGGAAAAAAATCCGGCCTTTCGCCAGTCCGGGATCATCTGCGCCGGACTGAGCCGCAGTAAAAAATGGATCCCCGAACTCAAAAATCTGCTCAAAACCCCCGACATCGACCCAGTCATTCCGGATATCATCATTGCGCTGTCCCGGCTCAACGCCGATGAGATCGATGCTTTGGCACGCGATTACCTGACCCATGGCCGGGCGGATGTCCGCATGGCCGCTCTGGACGCGCTGTCCATTGTCGATGACGATACCCTTCAGAAAACCGTAACCCTGATCGGGGACTCTTCTGACGACATTCATGAATTTGCCAAGGAAAAAATCCGGACCGCCGGATATCAGAATCCCCGGCTCCTGGTGGAATCTCTGGGGCGGCCCTCCACCCGGATACGCCGTGGCCTGTTTGATCTGTTGGACACCCTGGATATCAAAGAATTCGATGTGTTGATGTTTGCCAAAAAAAATCTGGAAAAATCCTATGGGTACCTGGCCATGGCAGCATCCCTGGAAAATCTTCCCCAAGGACGGATGCGGGACCTGGTCATAACCCATCTTTCGGAAAAAAAAGAACTGACTCTGGAAAACATTATCCGGGTATTGGCCATGCATGATCAGACCGGCCGGCTGCGGACCGCCTGGCAGGGAATATTCTCCGCTGACAGGCGTCAACGGGCCAATGCCATTGAACTGCTCAACGGTATTCTGGACAGAAAAACCTTTAACACCATGCTGCCGCTGCTGGAAAGCCCCACCATTGCCACCGCCCTGGCAGACGGAAAAAAGCTGGTTAAAATCCCCGAATTTTCTTCCGACGGCAAACAGACGGCATCGGCACTTCTTTCCGCCCCGGACTGGGTGGATGTAATCCTGGGACTGGGGCTGATCCGAGAAGTCCATGATCTGCAACCGGTCTCGGATTGGGTAAAAGACCTGAAACAATCCGACAACCCGCAAATTTCAAAGGAAGTCCACATGATTCTGAAAAAAACAACCGCGACAACGGATCCGGATGTCCTTGATAAACTGTCCCTGGGGGAAAAAATTCTTCTGTTGAAAGAAATCGACATCTTTTCCGGATTGAGCGCCTCGGAACTGGCTGCCATCGCCTCAGTGACCGAAGAGATGAAACTGGCCAAAGACGAGGATGTCATCAAGCAGAACAGCATCGGTGAAACCGTTTATCTGATTGTCGACGGCCGGGTATCGGTGATCATGGAAAAAGAAGACGGTGCCCAAGCGGTCATCGATCAGATGGACCCCGGATCCGCCTTTGGAGAAATGGCACTGATCGACGATTCCCCCCGTTCCGCCACCATCCGGACCATCACACCGTGCCGATTTCTGACGCTTCACAAACAGGAGTTCAAGGAAACCGCCATGGAATTTCCCCGCATCGCGCTGCAGATCTGTTCGGTTTTAAGCCAGCGCATCCGGCATCTGCATTCCCTGGTCCAAGAAAAAAGAACCTGAGCATCACCGGTCCGATGGGTTCAACAGCCGGACAATGGTATCGGCCAGGTCATCGCGCCCCTGCTCTCTGAGCAACGGAACCAGGGGCCGGTAAAACGGGGGCCGGACCCGGATGGTGATATCGAACTGCGCGATATCTTCCGGAGAGATTTCATCGGCCTCAAACGCCCGGGTTTTATGCAGCAGTCCCAG
>JBFLKI010000299.1:0-11833 GCA_040883135.1 Desulfotignum sp.
GCCGTGTTTCTTGAACACCTCCTGCTGAATTTCATTGAGGCGGTGCTCAAGTTCCCGGATTTCCCGTTCTTTCATGTCCGGGTCACAGGTTCTGATCAGATAGACATAGGCATTGGATTCCTTGGCCCGTTTCAGGGCTTTGTCCAGCAACTTGGAAGTGGACGTATTCTTGTCATAGGCAACAAGTATCTTCATGATGACTTCCTCTTATGTTGGTTCGTTGAACACCCCGGATTGCCGGCGGCTGTTTTCTGACAAAAACGCCGGGGCCTTTTTTCAAGGCCCCGGCGTTGGGGGTGTCAGATCATAACTTTTCAGTCAAAACCGGGACCACCTCAAAGATGTCCCCCACAATGCCGTAGTCACATTTGGCAAAAATCGGGGCATCCTTGTCTTCGTTGATGGCCACGATCACCTTGGAGGTTTTCATACCGGCGAAATGCTGGACTGCTCCGGACACGCCGCAGGCGATATACAGTCTTGGAGACACGGTCTTGCCGGTCTGCCCCACCTGCATGGAATGTGGGGCGTATCCCGCATCCACCGCGGCTCTTGAAGCACCCACCGCCGCACCGATCTTGGCGGCGCAGTCCTCCAGCATCTTGTAGTTTTCCGCCGCCTTGATGGCCCGGCCCCCGGTGATGATGATCGGGGCTTCAGTGAGGTCGATCTTGCCGGCGCCTCCCTTTTTCACCTCTTTGATCACCACTTTTCCGGGATCGGCCACATCCGCGGTGAATGCGGCGGTTTCTCCGGCTGCCGGGGCTGGTGTCGCCTCAATGGCATTGGGCCGTACCGTGGCCAGCAACACCGTTGCATCCACCTTGAGGGTGGCAAAGGTTTTGCCGGAAAAATGGGATTTTTTGACGGTTTTCGCTTCGACATCCAGGGCCACGCAATCCGACACCAGGGGCAGGTCCATGAGCGCGGCAAGGCGCGCGAACAGATCTTTGCCTGCGGCGGATGCCGTGCCCAGCAGGGCGGTGAGATCATATTCCTTGACAGCGGCAGCCAACGCCCCGGCCAGCAGGTCCGGTCCGGCGGTGATATCACCGCCGGATGCCGCGAGTTTCACAATTTTTGCAGCCCCGTATTCCGCCAGTTTCTCCTTCAGGCCTGCCGGGTCGGCATCGGTTACCAGAGCGATGATTTCCTGCCCTTTTGCAGCGGTCATCACCCCCAGCGAAGTGTCTTTGACTGCATTGTTTTCAGTTTCTATCAATATGCCAGTCCTGGCCATAACAACTTCTCCTTATTTTATAAAACCTTTTCATCTTCCTTGAGAATCCGGATCAGTTCAGTAACCTGGTCGTCCACGGATCCTTCGATCATTTTGGCGCCCGATCTTTCCGGCACCGGCTCCAGTCTTTCCAGGGTCACGGCACCGGAAGCGGCATCGATTCCCAGATCCGCCAGGCTCATCTGGTCGATTTTCTTTTTCTTGGCTTTCATGATATCCGGAAACTTGGGATATCTGGGTTCGTTCAACCCTTTGGTGGCCCCGATCACGCACGGCAGGGTCATTTCGATCACCTGCTTGTCACCGCCACCCACTTCCAGTTCGGCCACTGCCTTGCCGCCGTCCACCGTCAGTTTGCTGACTTCATTGACCACCGGTACACCCAGATATCCGGCCAGGCGGTACTGGGTCTGAAAGGTTTCGGTATCCACCGATCCCTTGCCGGTGAAAATGATATCCGGCATGCCATCCTTTTCAATGGCTGCCTTCAAGGCTTTGGCCGTCAGGGTGGCATCCAGGAACTGGCTGTCAGTGGTCACCAGGATTCCTCTTTCCGCGCCCATGGCCAGGGCGGCCCGGATGGTGGCGTCGGCCTGGGGTTTGCCCACGGTGACGATCACCACCTCACCGCCGTTTTTCTCGGCCAGTTTGACTGCTTCTTCAATGCCGTATTCATCATACGGGTTGACCACGAACTTGATTTCCGAATCCTTGAATCCGGCATCTCCTTCGATCTTGATGCTCGCGGCCGTGTCCGGCACATGTTTGACACACACACAAATTTTCATATTTTAAACCTCAAACAATCGATATTAGCTTTTCATTTTTTCGTTTTTGGGATCATACAGGGGCATGGCCACAACCGTGGCACTGCGTTTGCGGCCCAGAATCTCCACATCCAGCCTGGTTCCCTCTTTTGCGTGTTCAGGCGGCACATATCCCAAAGCAATGCTTTTTCCCACCCGGTGGCCGTAGCCGCCGGACGAGGTCATGCCGACACGCGCTTCTCCGGCAAAAATCGGATTGTACCCAAAGGCATCCGAATCCTTGGCTTCCACCACCATGCACACCAGTTTTCTGGGAATGCCTTCGTTTTTCTGTTTTTCCAGACCTTTTTTGCCGATGAACTCCTTGTCCATTTTCACAGTCCAGGCAACATTGGTTTCCAGCGGGGTGTGATGCACGTTCATCTCGCTCTTCCAGGCCAGATATCCTTTTTCCAGACGCATGGAATCCATGGCATGCATACCGATGAGCCGGATATCAAAATCAGCGCCGGCAGTCATGAGATCATGGTACAAGGTGATCTGATGCTGGATGGGATGAAAGATCTCAAATCCCAGTTCCCCCACGTAGTTCATACGGTTCACCCGGCATTTGGTCCGGCCCACGAAAATCTCCTGTGACGTACCAAACTTGAAGGCTTCATTGGACACATCGTCATAGGCCACTTTGGCCAGCACGTCCCTTGATTTGGGACCCACCAGCACCAGACATCCCATCTGGTAGGTCAAATCTTCCATGGATACAGACCCGTCTGACGGCAGGTTCTCCAGCATCCAGTGCTGATCGTGTTTTTTGCCCACAGAGGCGGTCACACAGAAGAATTCATTTTCATTGACCCGGCTTACAGTCATGTCGGTTTTGAAGTTGCCGTTATGATCCAGCATGGGACTCAACGCGATGCGACCGTCCTTCTCGGGCACCTTCTGGCAGGTCATGTGGTTGAGCCATTCTTTGGCACCGGGTCCGGATATCTTGGTCTTGGCAAACCGGGTCAGGTCGATGATGCCCACTTTTTCCATCACGTGCTTGCATTCATTGCCCACATGTTTGAATGCATTGGACCGTCTCCAGGAAGGTTCTTCATACCCGTCCTCGCCTTTGGGCGGAAAGTAGTTGGGGCATTCCCAGCCGTAATAGTCCCCGAACACCGCATTGGCCTGTTTCTGATACTCATAGATGGGACTGGTGCGGTTGGGACGGGCCGCATCCCGGAATTCGTTGGGATAGATGGTGGCATAGAGCCTGGGATAGGTGTCCGCGATCTTTTCCGTGTTGTAGGCCCAGTTGGCGTAAGACCCGTACCGTCTTGAATCCATGGGCCACAGATCGATTTCCGGCTCCCCGTTCATGATCCAGCCGGCCAGGTAGTGACCGATGCCCCCTGCCTGGGTGATGCCGAAGCTGTATCCGCAGGCATGGTAAAAGTTCTTCAAGGGTGCGGCCGGGCCCACCAGGGGATCGCCGTTGGGGGTGTAGGTAATGGGACCAGCCGTCACATGCTTGAAACCGGTTTCTCCCAGGATGGGGAACCGTTCCATGCCCGCTTCAATGCAGTCGGCGATATTGTCCAGGTCCGGATTCAGTTCCTCCTGGGCATAATCCCAGGGCACGCCCCGGCGTTTCCACTGCTGGCCGTTGGCTTCATACATTCCCAGTATCAAAGAATCCATTTCCTGACGCAGGTAGATGGATCTGTCCGGATCACGCACCAGGGGCAGATACCCTTCTGCCTCGTCAATGGCCTGGATCTTTTCATAGAGGATATGGGTATGGGCGATGGCGATCGAGGGAATTTCAAGTCCCACCATCCTGGCCACTTCCGGGGCCCACAGGCCGGCGGCGTTCACCACGTGTTCGCAGGTGATGTCGCCTTTGTCGGTTTTTACCACCCATTCGCCGCTGGGTTTTTGGGAAATGCCGGTCACCATGGTGTGCAGGTTGAATTCCACCCCGTTCTGGCGGGCCCCCTTGGCCATGGCCTGGGTCACGGAATTGGGGTCCACGTCCCCGTCATCCGGCCAGTACAGACCGCCGATAAGGCCGTCGATACTCATGAACGGGTGCATTTTTTTCATCTCTTCCGGGGTGACATAAGATACATCCAGGCCCAGGCACCGGTTCATGGAATAGGCATATCCCAGCTCATCCATCCGCCCCGGGTTGTCCGCGGTCCGGATAGACCCGGTGGTGTGCCAGCCCGCCGGCTGACCGGTCTCTTTTTCCAGCTCCTTGTAGATTTCGATACTTTTTTTGTTCACCTGGGTGCCGTAGAAATTGGAATGGAAAAAGGACACATTCCCTGCCGCCATCCAGGTGGATCCGGAGGTCAGCTCATGTTTTTCAACAAGCACCACATCGTCTTTCCATCCATATTTTGCCAGGTGATAGGCAACACTGACGCCGATGACGCCGCCGCCGATCACGACCGCTCTTGCATTGGTTTTCATTGTTGTTCACTCTCCTTTGTTGTTTGGTACACTAAGCTTTTGCTTCTCTACCGTTTAAAAAATATCGCAATGCCCGGTTTTTGGGCTGCCGGATATGGGTATCATAAAAATAGGAAAACCCGCCCGGATAATAGATCATCACCAGGATGAGCACCAGGGCATAAATAACCAGGTTCAGCCCGGGCAGATGGGACAGGGTGGACCGGACGATTTCCATGAGAAAAATAAAGGGAAAGGCGATGACAGCCCCGCCCCACAGGCTGCCCCGCCCGCCGATATAGGCCACTGCCAGCACTTCCACGGTCTTGGAGGTGTGCATCATATCCGGGGTCAGAATGCCGTAGAAATGGGCGTAAAATCCACCCAGCACGCCGGCAATGGCACAGGACATGGTGAAATTGAATACCCGGTAGAATACGGGGTCTATGCCGGATGTTCTGGCGGCATCCATGTTCTGACCGATGGCCTGGAATGCCAGCCCCATTTTTGACCGCACCACCCATTTACATACCAGGTAGGTGAGATACACCAGAATAATGATCAAAAAATAAAACGGGAAATTGGATTCCGTCTCAAACAGGCGCGGGGTTCTGAGTCCCAGCGGCCCTCTGGTCAGCCAGACCATTTTAATGGCAAGACCCATGACAGCCAGACCGAAAAACCAGGACAGACACGCCGCAAAAATACCCCGCAGCCGCAGAGAAATCATGCCGATGAGCAGTCCTAAAATTGCAGAAGAAACGCCTCCGGCCACCATGGCAATCCAGGGGGACAGCCCGGCATTGATCACCAGCAGGGCGGAGGTGTATCCACCGGTGCCGGCCACGGCCATATACCCGAAATTGACGATATTGATAAATCCGGCCGTAAAATCAAATCCCACACTCATGGCCGCAATAAAACCGCAGTAGATCAGCCACCGGAGGATATATTCCTGGTTGAACGGCGGGATAAAAGGCAGCAGCAGCAGCAGTATCAGGCCGGCAAGACCGATCGGGGTCAGGCACAGCCTGTCCAGCACCCTGTCAAAGGAATTCATTTGAAGCTCATTTTTTATCGTATCCATACTGTCTCCTATGTATCAAGCGCCTATTTATCAAGAACACCGCGGACGTCCGACCCGAAGATCCCACTGGGTTTAAAAATCAGGATGAGCATGATCAATGCCGATGGAACGACAAAATCCCAGCCCGCTCCCACATATTCCACTGTGATCACCTTGAGCAGGGCCACCATAAAGGCCCCTGCCACGGCCCCCAGGATATTTCCCAGACCGGACAGAATGACCACAAACCATGCCATGTACAACGGTTCCAGGCCCACACTGGGATAGGATGGAATCATGAACAGAAGGCTGCCACCGGCCACCGCTGCCAGTGCACAGGCCAGAGAGATGGTCAGCATGACGATCTTTTCAATATCAATTCCCACGATTTCAGCACCGGTTATATCCTGGGAAACCGCCCGGATAGCCATACCGGTGCGGGTATATGTCATGAACAGATAAAACAGGGCAACGATCACGGCAGATATGATAAACGCCAGGGCCCGATCCAGTGAAATATACGCCCCTGCAATGGAAATCGGCATACCCTGCCAGTATCCGACAATGCCTTTGAAGTCAGCTCCGAAAATCAGCTGGTGCAGGTTGACGAGCAGGACGCTCACCCCCACGGTGAGCAGAAAAGAATTCATTACCCAGTTGTCTGTGGAACGGCGGCGCAGGGGTCCGAAAACCAGTTTCTCAGAGATGACACCGGCAACGGCTCCGCATAAGAGGGCGCCCAGGATGGCAATGAAAGGGCCGAATGTCACAAGCCAGGAGTCCGGATGTTCCAAAATGAATTCACTGATGGGGGTAAAAATGTAATAGGCGGTGAGGGACCCTATCATAAAATACTCCCCGTGGGCAAACATGGGAATATTCAAGACCCCCAGCATCAGGGTCAGGCCGGTGGCCACCAGGGCCAGCATTCCGCCGGTAACAACCATGTTCACCAGCAGATAAGGGCCTACATCGATCGTGGCCGCCAGCGCCACCACAATACTGATGACAATGGACAAACCCGGGGCTGATTTCAGCCAGGTCAGAGTATCTGACATATTATGTTTTGACATGAATCTATTTCTCCAAAATCTGATTAAACACCCAGGAACACCTTTTTCACATAGCTGTCTTCCGCCAGATCCGCACTTTTGCCTTCCAAACCGATTTTACCGTTTTCCAGGACATAGCCGCGACCTGTTACTGTCAGGGTTTTGGTCACATTCTGTTCCACCAGCAAAATGGTCACCCCGTTTTTTATCAACACCTCCAAAGAGGCAAACACGCTGTTGGTCAGCTGGGGAGCCAGCCCGAAAGAGGGTTCATCCACCAGCATGAGAGACGGATTGGACATCATGCCCCGGCCGATGGCCAGCATTTTGCGCTCCCCGCCGGACATGGTGCCGGCCAGCTGTTTTCTTCGTTCCGCCAGCCGGGGAAACAGTTCGAATACGAAATCCAGGCGTTCATTCTGCAGGTGTTTTTCTTTAATGGTGTAGGCGCCCATATACAGATTTTCCTGCACCGTCATGTTGACAAAAAGATTCATCTCTTCCGATACAAAGGAGATCCCTTTTTTTGCCACCGCCGAACCTGACAGCCCAGTGATATCCTCCCCATTGAAAACCACACTGCCGCTCATGGGGGAAATCAGTCCGGCAATGGTTTTCATGGTGGTACTTTTCCCGGCGCCGTTGGGCCCGACAATGGCGACATATTCTCCTTTGTCAATCTGCAAAGACACATCCCGCAAAATCTGCAAGTATCCATACCCGGCATTCAGGTTTTTGACTTCTAACAGCATAAGGTCTCCATTGATTATTTGTATTACAATTGTTTGTCTGCTATTTGTCTGCCTTATTCACCCAGATAGGCTTTTGTCACCTTTGGGTCATTGGCCACTTCCTGGGTAGGGCCTTCGGCAATCTTGGTGCCGAACTGAATGCACAGAAGCCGGTTACAGACAGCCATAATCAGCTGCATGATATGTTCGATCATGAGAATGGAGATCCCTTTTTTGCTGATTTTGTCAATAATTCTCATGATATCCTTGAGTTCGCCTTCGCTCAGCCCGGATGCCAGTTCATCCATGAACAGCAGTTTAGGAGTTGATGCCAAAGCCCTTGCCAGGTCCAGGCGCTTGAGCTGCACCGTGTTCAACTGCTCCGCCACCACGGTTTCGTTCATGGGAAATTCCACAAATTCGAGCATTTCTCTGGAATGGGCCACAGGATCTGTGATCTTTCCCGCAGGATTGCCGAAAATGGTGGCGGTCATCACACTTTGAATGGCGGTCATTTTGGGAAACGGGCTGGGAATCTGGAACGTGCGGGACAACCCCAGGCGGCACATTTTTTCAGGTGTCAGGCCGGTGGTCTCCTTGCCGAACATTTTTACCGTTCCTGATGTGGGGGGATTCAGGCCGGAGATCGCATTGATGAATGTGGTTTTCCCGGCCCCGTTGGGACCGATCAATCCAACGATATCGCCCTGATTGATTGTCATGGAGACGGCATTCACGGCTGTCAGTCCGCCAAATTTTTTGGTCAGGTTCTGGGTTTCCAATACAATCACGTGTCTATTTTCCTTTTTGCATGGCGTTTAACCAAACAGGGAATTGAAAAACATTTTTCAATTCCCTGTTCCAAAACTTACATCCTTCTATTTCTGCTCAAATTCTTTTTCTTTCCATACATCCGGGAAAATAATTTCTCCCTTTCCTTTTTTATATTGCAAAATGGGGAAAAAATATGCATCCGGTGCAACCACCATATCCGGCATGGTTTCTGGGGTATATTTGTACTCATTCATGATGATGGCACCATCTGCCTTGCTGTAGGTCAGTTTGCCGGTATTAACCTCTTCAACCATCGTCTTGTGGATGGTTTCTTTGTCCAGCTTGCCGTGCAGTTCATTGGTTCTCTGGAGAATCTTGATGAACATGCGGATGCCGTCATAGGACAGCCCGCCGGCAGACGGGCTGGGGTTAAATCCATATTTAGCCTCAACATCCTTGGCCCACTGCTTGGCTTCAGGGGTGGTCAGCTGGGGGATTGAATCCAGCACATAGTCGGAAGCCGGGCCGGTCATTTTGTACCAGTCGCCGATCCAGCCAAGGCCGGAGGCCACAATAACACTTTTCAAACCCACTTCCTGGGCCTGTTTCACAAATGCGGTGATGGGGGGAGCAGATGCTGAGGTGCCGGCCACAACCGCCACCCCGTCTTTTTTGTATTTGGACAGCAAGGGATAAAAATCGGTCTGGGTGACAGGGAAATATTCTTCAGAATGCACTTCCCAGCCGCTTGCTTCCAGAGCATCTCTATAGGCTCCGCCTGCTGACCGGCCCCAGTCTGTATCTTCACCGTAAATGGCAGCCAGTTTCTTTTTGGGTTTGAAGGTGCCTGCTTCAATGGCCTGGTTCAGGGCAACAATGTAGTTCTTTTCCAGTTTTGCCGGTACCGGCCATCCTTTGCCGCCCCAGTAGGAGTATTTATCAGGATCAGCCTGCCATTTTTCATTCACGACTTCGGATGCCCCGAATCCAAACATATGAGGAACCTTGTACTGGGCCGCCACATCCATAACCGCAATGGCCACTGAAGAATGCCAGTTGAGAACGCCGGCCTGGATACCCTTGCCTTCAACCGCTTCCGCATAAGCACCCGAGGCTTTGGCAGGATCTGACTGGGAATCCACCCATACCGGTTCAATCTTGTAATCTCCCACAGTGTAGTTGATGGTTTCAAGGGCCATCTCAACAGAAGCCTGAAATTCCTTGCCTGTCTGGGCGGAAGGCCCGGTAAACGGCCCCAGGACCCCTATCGGCAACACCTTGTCAGCTGCGAACACCTGTCCCACTGCCAACAATAATACTGCTGTAAAACAAGCGATAACCAATTGCATTTTTTTCGTACCCATAACGATCTCCTCTAAAATTTAAGATTTACAGCTTGTGATTTTTCGCAAACCCGCTAAACTTCCTAATCTGTCGCATGCAGATTGTGTACCATCAATCCAGTTCGTTTCCTGGAAAACTGTTCATATCGGCCTAAGAAATTTATGAATCCTTGATATTTCTAATGATATTTTACTGGATTTTTTATTAAATCAAATATCGTCCCTTTATATCATCCCATCTCCCCTTTTAGAAATATTAAAAAAATTTTCTTTTTACTGTCAAAAATTTTTACAATTTTACATATGCTTTTGTTCGATATAATCTTTCCGACTAAGACCGTATTTTTTCAATTTATAATGAAACGACTGGGGAGAGATACCAAGAAAACGGGCAGCCCTGGCGGCATTTCCCCGGGAACGGGTCAGGGCACTCATGATCATCTGCTGCTCATGGGATTTCTGGGTTTCCATCAGACTGATGCCGGAAGCCGGGGGATGCTTTTGATCGACCGAAAAGCGCTCCGGCGTTTCCCTGCCCGCAAAACTGAAAATATGGGATGGCAGATGAAACAGATGAATGACACCGCTGCCCTCCACCATATTCATGGCCGCTTCGATAATATGTTCGAGTTCTCTCACGTTTCCCGGCCATCGATACCCGGCAAACAGATCAGCGACATCATCGGATATGGCATCCACCTTTTCCCCCAACGTCTGGTTGTATTTGGCGATGAAGTGATGCACCAATGTTTCCATATCGCCCTGCCTTTCCCGCAACGGCGGCAGCATGATGGATACCACGCCCATCCGGTAGAACAGATCCATGCGAAGAGACCCGTTTTGAATGATCTTCAACGGCGGCTGTCCCACTGAAGACAAAATTTTTACGTCCAGGTCGATTTCCTTGAGAGATCCCAGTTTTCTGACTTTTTTTTCCTGAATCACTCGAAGCAGTTTGACCTGAAGGGTCAACGGCATGGCATCGAGTTCGTCCAGAAAAATCGTCCCGCCGTCCGCCTGTTCAAACAATCCGGGCTTGTCAATGGCACCGGTAAAAGACCCTTTGGACGTGCCGAACAAAATCCCTTCCAGCAGGTTTTCCGGAATGGCGGCGCAGTTGACCGGTATAAATGGTTTCTTTTTTCTGGGGCTGTGGTTGTGGATGGCCTGGGCGAAGAGTTCCTTGCCGGTTCCGGTTTCTCCGGAAATCATGATGGGGGAGGGAGATCCGGCCGACATCCTGGCCATTCGGATGGCGGATCGCATCTGGGGATCCGAGGCAATGATATCTTTGAAGGAAAACCGGGTGCCGTTTGAAGATTTTTTTCCCTTTGGCGGTTCGGAGATGGTTCGGGACAGAATCACCTGTTCAAGCAGCTGATATTCCTTTGAAAAAGTGATGGCCCCGATCAATTTTCCGCTTTTGTACAGAGGGAACGCATTGGATAGAATATTGCACACCCGGCCCAGGCAGGTTCGGTAGACCATGGTTTCGTTGATGACCGGATCCCCGGTAGATAGACAGCGCATGATGGGACTGGTCTCCGGCGTCAACTGATAAATATCCAGAAGATTTTTCCCAACCGCATCGGCCGGCAAAATATCATCGATCTGCCCCTGTGTCCGGTTGAAAAAAATCACCTTTCCGGTAACATCTGCAATCACAACGCCTTCATGCATGGAAGACAATACGCTGTAAATGTCGATATCATCAAAATTGATCCGGTCCATGGTCCCCTTGCATCACTGAACAATCAAAAGATTTTGATATTTTCTCAGACTTCTCCTTTTGAATGCATGAATTTTACAAAAAAAGCAAGGCATATAAAAAAATTTTTATACTTTCAGGGATCATATGCCACATTTCAACGCCGCGCTTTGACCCGGCAACCCATGCGCATCAATACCGAAAAAGAGATTCAGCATCCCTTTCAACCCGGATCTTTTAAGTCAGAATCTTCCTGAACCACAGACCAACCCGAGCATGGCACGAAATATGCTCATCATATCCAATGACGGAGTTTATCAACCCATTCACATTTTAATATTTCTTAAGGAAACGTTATGGGATTTTTTGAGTATTTTTCACAACAGCAAACCGAACAGATCCATGACGCCACCATGACGGTGCTGGAAAAAACCGGTATGAATTTCAAATGTCCGCCGGCCCTGGACCTGTTCAGAAAAGCCGGATGCCGGGTGGACGGGGTCCGGGTCTTTTTTACCCGGAAATTTGTCGAAGCGCAGATAAAAAAAGCCCCTGCCCAGTTCACCCTGTATGCCAGAAATCCGGAAAAAAACGTGGAAATCGGCGGGGACAACATCGCGTTCATGCCCTGTTACGGCTCCCCGTTTGTCAACTGCCTGGACCACGGCCGCCGATCCGGCACCCTGGAAGATTTCAAAAACTTTGCC
>JBFLKI010000300.1:0-3651 GCA_040883135.1 Desulfotignum sp.
GGCGGTGGATCGTGGCATGCAATCCAAATCTGGCAAAACTGGTCTCCGATGCCATTGGCAGGCGCTGGATTGGAGACCTGGACCTGATCTGGGAGCTTGAGGCGTTTCAGAACGACCCCGGATTTCTGGAACAGTACCGGGCGGTGAAGCGGGGCAACAAGGATTCCCTGGCCGCGTACATTAAAAATTTTGTCTCGGAGATCGTGGATCCATCCTCCATCTTTGATATCCAGGCCAAACGGATCCACGAGTACAAGCGTCAGATGCTCAATGTCCTGCACATCATCCATCTGTACCTGTCCGTCAAGGAGGACAAAACAGATATCGGGTCTCCCCGGACCTTTATCTTTGCAGGCAAGGCCGCCCCGGGGTATCAAACCGCCAAGCTGATCATCAAGCTGATCCACAATGTGGCCAATGTGGTGAACACAGATCCGGAAGTGAACCGGCAGATCAAGGTGGTATTCCTGCCGGATTACCGGGTGACCCTGGCGGAACGCCTCATACCGGCGGCCGATGTCAGTGAACAGATCTCCACCGCCGGCATGGAGGCGTCCGGCACAGGCAACATGAAATTTGCCATGAACGGGGCATTGACCATCGGCACCCTGGATGGCGCCAATATTGAAATTCTCGAACAGGTGGGGGAAGAAAACATGTACATCTTCGGTCTGACCGTGGATGAAGTGGCCGCGTTGCGGCCCCGTTACCAGCCCAGAGAATTTCTCGAAAAAGATGACCGCCTCAGGCGGGTCATCTATGCGTTGCGGGCCGACCGGTTCAGTTCTTCGGAGCCGGGTATTTTTCGTCCCCTTTTCAACATACTGATGTCTCCGGGCGATCGGTACCTGAATCTGGCCGATTTCGAAGCCTATACCGCCGCCCAGGAAGCCATTGCCAGGGATTTTCAGCAGCCGGACAAATGGAGTGCCCGGGCCCTGATGAACACCGCCCGCACCGGATTTTTTTCCAGCGACCGTACCATCAAAGCCTATGCCCAAGACATCTGGGGAATCCAGTCCCAGATCCAGGAAAAAGACCGCTGGTAAAACAGAGATCCCGGGCTGCCGCACGCTGCAGGATGTCTGTCAATACGCCGATCGGGCGAAAATTTGCCGTGACGTTCGGTTTATGATTTCTTTTCCAGCATCAGAGCGGCCCGGGAGGGCAGGTACAGGGAAAGGCGGTGCCGGACCGAACCGGCATCCCCCTCTGGAGCGGTAAAAAAAACCTGATCCTTCACCACCCGGTCATGACCCCCGAAAAGGGCCTGATCCGTATCCAGGATCAAGCGGTATGCGCCTTCCGGGGCGTCCATCCGGTAGTTGAAAAAAGAGCGGGACGGGTGGAAATTGAACACGAAAAACAGGTCGTTTCTTGCAAAAGCCAGAATCTTCTGATCTTCATGCATATGCCACAGGACCGGATTTCCGGATTCAAACAGGCCGGTGCCGGCTGCCAGGTGGATCATCTGCCGGTCAAAGGCATACAGGGCGGAATACAGCAGATCCGGATCATATTTCAAAGACCACTGGCGACGGGCGTATCTGAATGAAAAATGGTTCCGTTCCGAGGGAAAGTCCACCCACTCGGGATGGCCGAATTCATTGCCCATGAAAGTAAGGTATCCGGCATTGGCCGTGGCCAGGGTGACAAGGCGGATCATCTTGTGCAGGGCCACGGCCCGGAAGGTTTCGATACCGGCGTGATCCTTGTGCATGTCCGTGAAGATCCGGGCGCCCATCAGACGCATCATCAGGGTCTGGTCCCCCACCAGGGCCTGATCGTGGCATTCCGCATAGGAGATGGTGGCTTCCTCGGGCCGGTGGTTGGTGAGTTCATGCCACAGACGTCCCAATGGCCAGTCCTCATCCCGGGTCTCTTTGACCAGCTTGATCCAGAAATCAGCAATTCCCATGGCAAACCGGAAATCAAATCCATACCCGCCTTCCTGAGTACCGGCGGCCAGACCGGGATAGCCGCTCATATCCTCGGCAATGCTCACGGCATCTGTCCGGCGTTCATGCACCAGGCGGTTGGCGGCATACAGATAACTGAGGGCATCCATGTCCACATCCGGGCCGAAATAATCGGCATAACTCATAAAGGCCCGGTCCAGGCCGTGGTCCTCGAACAGCATGGAGGTCACCCCGTCGAAACGGAATCCGTCGACGCAAAACTCATCGATCCAGAACCGCAGGTTGGACAAAAGAAATTTGATCACCATGGGCCTGCCGTAGTCAAAACACCGGGAATCCCATAACCGGTGCTCTCCTTTCGGGCCGTCGTGGAAAAACTGGTAAAGGGTGCCGTCAAACCGGGATAATCCTTCCACCTCGTTTTTCACACTGTGGGAATGGATGATGTCCATGAGTACGCGGATGCCGTGCCTGTGGGCCTCATCAATGAGGGCCTTGAGGTCCTCGGGCGTGCCGAACCGGGAGGACGGGGCGAAAAACGAGGATACGTGATATCCGAAGGATCCGTAATAGGGATGCTCCTGCACCGCCATCAGCTGAATGGTGTTGTACCCGGCATCGATGATTTTGGGCAGGATATGGCGGCGGAATTCGGTCCAGGTGCCGATGCGTTCGGCTTCCAGGGCCATGCCGGGATGGGCCTCGTAAATCATGAGCGGTGCTGATCGGCTGCCGGGATCCGGGGTGTGCCATACATAGGGCTCAGGCGGCGCCCACACCTGGGCATTGAAAATCAGGGTGCAGGGATCCTGGACCACCCGCCGGGCCGCTGTGGGAATCCGGTCCCCCTGTCCGCCGGGCCAGACCACCTTCAGCCGGAACAGGTCCTGGTGGGAAAATCGATCCGCATCGAACCGGGCTTCAAACACCTGGTCATCGATTTTGGGCACCCGGTATTCCGGCACGCACTGCCAGTGGTTTTTGTCACACAGAATAAACATGTCCGTGGCATGCGGGGCCCACTCCGTGAACACCCACTGCTGCCGGGAAGGATCAACATGCAGGCCGAATCGCAAGTGATAATCCGCAAAACCGGTCAAAGATCCGTCATGCCCGGCCCGGATTCGTTCCACCAGTTCCCGGGCGGTCCGGTGACGGGACCGGATAACTCCGGCATACGGCAGCAGCCCCGGGTCGTTGAAAATCCCGGGATCAGACAAGGAAGGGTCTCTGGAGCATTTTTTCATACAGATTGATGTACTCCTGGGCGCATCGGGAATGGTTGAAGGCCAGTACGCTGTCGATCATGATCCGGTGGACCTGCTGTTCTTTTGTCTGTTCATCCATCATGTAAAAATCCATGGCCCGGTCAATGGCCCAGGACAGGCCCTGGGCATCATGGACATTGAACACAAATCCGTTGCCGGTGTCCGCCGCCGGATCCAGATGCGTCACGGTATCATGCAGACCGCCGGTGTCAAACACAATGGGCAGGGAACCGTAGATGCTCCCGATCATCTGGGGCAGTCCGCAGGGCTCGAACGCCGAGGGCATGAGGATGAAATCCGCCGCGGCAAACGCCTGGTGGGACAGGCCTTCATTGAACCCGCAGATGCTCACCCGCCGCCCTATACCATGGTGCCTGACGATCTCGTGAAAATGCTTTTCATAGGCCCCGGATGCCACGGACACGATCTGCAGTCCCTGGTCCCAGTAACGATCCACCATTTGA
>JBFLKI010000301.1:0-4179 GCA_040883135.1 Desulfotignum sp.
TGGATTTCGGGTTCTGGTAGGCGCAGCCGGCAAAGGCCTTGAGATAGTTTCTCAGTTCCTTCATCTTCACCACCTCGTCCACCATGCCGTGTTTGGCACAATAGGCCGGCCTGGAATTGTCATAGTATTCCTTGGCCAGGGTGTTCATCTTCTCGATGACCGGCTCCAGGGGTCGGCCCGCGTCCTTTTCCTTGACCAGGCGCCGGGAATAGCTGGCCGCGGCGGCGGTCTCCCCGTGCATGACATAGATCTCGGTGGTGGCGATCCCTAAGGTAAAGGCGTTGTGGCGGTTGGCCGTGGGCCCGCCCATGACATAATGGGCCGCAGCCGTGCCCTTTCTGAGCGTCACCAGCATCATGGGAATGTCGGTCTGCTGGATGGAGTAGATCAGCGACTGGCCCAGACCCAGCAGTTCCGCTTTTTCCGCGATATCCCCCACATCGATGCCCGAGGTGTCCTGGAACCAGATCAACGGGATCCGGTCTCTGCCGCACAGGGTGACGAATTCGTTCATCTTGATCAGGCCCTGGCGGTAGAGCTTGCCGCCGATGCCCGGATAGTCCGCGTATTCAGGGTATCCTTCCCCCAGCCACCCCTGGTTGTTGCCGATGACGCCCACCAGGTACCCGTCCATTTTCACCAGACCCGTGTAGATTTCGGGCCCGTAGTCCGGCTTGTATTCCATGTGCTCGCTGCCGTCCACCAGGCGGGACAGAACCTGGCGGAAGTCATAGATCTGCTTCTGGTTGAACGGGATCAGCCGGGCCACATCCTCGGCCGAAAATACCGGTTCCTTGGGCTCGGCCACCCGGAAGAACTTGGGATTGTAGGCGGGCATGTCTTTCATGTAGTCCTTGAGCCCGTCCAGGACCCCTTTTTCCTCTTCATACACATACCGGAAAAATCCGGTGTGATCGTGATGGACCTCCACGGATCCCGGGGGTTTGGCCTTGTACTGCTTGGCGGCGGAAATCAGCTGCTCCGCGCCTTCCAGGTCAAAATAGCCTTTGGGGGACATGCCGCTGAGAATCCCGCCGCCGCCCACGGCGATGTTGCAGTCCTTGTGAGCGAACAGGATGGTGGGGCTGATGCCCTGGTATCCGCCGCCGGCCGGGTTGGTACCGTAGATGCCGGCCAAAACCGGGATGCCCATCTGCTCCAGTTCGGCATGGCGGTAGAACGTGGTGCCCGATCCTCTGCGGTTGGCATAGAATTTTTCCTGTTCCGTGAGTTTCACACCGGAACAGTTCACCAGCCATACCAGGGGAATGTTCAGCCGCTTGGCCAGGTTGGTGGCCCGGAAGATGTTTTCCGGCTGGCCCGGGAGCCAGGCCCCGGCCATCACCTTGTTGTCGAATCCGATCACCACGGCCCATTTGCCCGAGATCCGGGCCAGGCCGTCAATGACGTTGGTGGTGCCTTCTTCATTGTCTTCCGGGTTGAAAATGGTGTGCAACGGGTGCCAGGTGCCCGGGTCCACCAGATATTCCAGGCGCTGCCACACGGTCATACTGCCCCGGGCATTGATTTTTTCCGCCGGCATGCCCGCGTTTTTGACTTTTTCCACTTCCGCGTCAATACCGGCTTCCACTTCCTGGACCTGTGTGACGTTTTTTTCCGAATTTTTCAGCTGCCCTTTGTTGAGTTCCTTGCCAAAGGGGGTCATTTTTTCAAAATACTGTCGCATAAAAGACTCCTGAAGAAAATTTATTATAGGGTTTCACCGGCATCGGCGTATCAAACAGCTGACGCAACCGGCAAACATACGTACTTGACTTTAAATATTCCATTAAGTATAGATTTGAAAACAAACGGATGCAACCGGCCCGGGAAAAGTCCGGTCGCCGTTTTTCCGACATGACACCGACAAGTTGTTCAATCATGTAAACAAACCAAGCAAAGGAGATCTGAATGAGCACCGAGATTTTAGCCCCCATGCCCGGCACCATTATCGACGTATCTGTCAAACCCGGAGATGCGGTTGAAGAAGGCGATGAAATGCTGGTTCTGGAAGCCATGAAAATGGAAAACCCCATTGTGGCCACCGTGGACGGAACCGTCAAGGAAGTGATGGTCAATGTGGATGACAAAGTGGCCACCAACCAGGTGATGGTCGTGATTGAATAATTTTTTCCGGCCGTGTATCCGGAAAATTCATTTGGGTACACGGCCGGACACTGGTCAAAAATCCGGTGCAATTTCATCTGCAATTTTTTGTCTGATTTCATTCCAACTGCTTGAAATTAATACCTTTCTCTCTTCCAAGTCTGTTTCACAATATAAAACACTGTTCTATTCCCAATAAGATAGAAAGAATGGCACTGGTTTGTCAAGCGATTTTTTAATCATATATTTAATCAACTTTTTTCTTGACAAGCAGGGGTGTTTTTTGATTAGGTAACTCGTTATACGAAACGATGTTTTAACCTGTAAAACAAACCAGCGGAAAAAATCATTCCTGTGAGACAAAAAACGGTGCCGGCAAAACCAACGGAAAACAAGAAACTCAACGCCATTGAAAAGGCCCTGGAGATCATGCTCAGATTCCAGGATGTCAACAAGGCCAGCTGGGGGATCCGGGAATTGTCCGCGGAACTGGGCTTCAGCCCGGCAACGGTCCAGCGGATCCTGTCGGTTCTGAAAGACTACGGGTTTGTCCGCCAGGACCCCAGAACCCGGCAGTATTTTGTGGGCAATATTTTTTACCGGTTTCTGGAAAACCTGAACCATTCCAGCAATCTCACCGGCATCGGCCGGCAGTTTCTGGAAGAACTGGCCGGACAGACCCGGGAAACCGTTTATTTGAACGTGATTCAGGGCAATCTGCGCATCTGCATCGACTCCATTGAATCCACAAAGGTTCTCAAGGCGGGCATGCCCGTGGGCAATCAGTCGCCCCTGTATGCCGGGGCTTCGGCCAAATGCCTGCTGGCATTTTCGTCTGACGCGTTTCAACAGGAATACGTTGACGCGATCTCCCCGACCCCCATGACGGACAACACCATCGTGGACAAGGACGCGCTGATCGCTGAACTGAAAAAAATCGTGCTTCGGGGCTATGCCGTGAGCTTTGGCGAACGGACCCCGGGCATCGGTTCCGTGAGCGCCCCGGTGTTTGATTACCGGCAGCGGATCCTGGCCAGCCTGAGCCTGGCCGTACCGGAAATCCGCACCCGGGACAAAACCCATTTTTCCCATTGTATCACCCTTTTGATGGATGCGGCCCAGTCCTTTTCCAGGGCCATGGGCCAGTCCGTCACCCATCATAACCCCATACCCCAACAAATGTAACTTTTAAGGAGAAACCATGGATTTTACACTGCCCAAAGACCTTCAGATGATCCAGAAAGAGATCAGAAATTTTGCCAAAAAACAGATCGAGCCTTATGCGGATGAATGGGATGCCAACCATTACCTGCCCATCGAGGAAGCCATGCGGCCCCTGGGACGGGACCTGGGATGCTTCGGCACCGTAATCCCGGAGGAATACGGCGGAGAAGGCATGGACAACGGTTTCCTGGCCGCCATGATCATCACCGAGGAGCTGGCCCGGGTGTCGTCTTCTTTGCGGGTCCAGGTGAACATGCAGGAACTGGGCTGCGGTTACACCATTTACAAATACGGCAACGAGGAAGTGCGCAAGAAATATGTGGAAAAACTGTGCACCGCCGAATACATCGGCGGGTTCGGCATCACCGAGCCGGATGCGGGTTCCGATGTCATGGCCATGGCCTCCACGGCGGAAGACAAAGGGGACCACTGGCTGATCAACGGGTCCAAGACCTGGATCTCCAACGCCCACGTGGCTGACTGCCTGCTTTTTTATGCCTACACCGACAAGGCGGCCGGCTCCAAGGGGCTGTCTGCGTTTGTGATCGAGCCCAAGAATTTTGCCGGCATCAAGACCTCGGCCCTGGAAAAACTGGGGTCCCACTCCTCACCCACGGGCGAACTGTTCCTGGACAATGTCAAGGTGCCCAAGGAGAATCTGCTGGGCAAACCCGGTGACGGTGCCAAGATCGTGTTTTCGTCTTTGAACCAGACCCGGCTGTCCGCGGCCGCCGGCGGCGTGGGCCTGGCCCAGGCCTGTCTGGATCAGGCCACCAAATACTGCAGTGAAAGAAAACAGTTCGGCAAGAAAATCGGCGAATTCCAGATGAACCAGGACATGATCGCCCA
>JBFLKI010000302.1:0-7362 GCA_040883135.1 Desulfotignum sp.
GACCTGGAAAACCGGGGTCTGCCCTTCAGCCGGACCGATGACGGCCGCATCGACCAGCGGCGGTTCGGGGGGCACACCCGGCATTTCGGGGAAGGACCGGTCCGAAGGGCCTGTTATGCGGCAGACCGCACCGGCCACATGATCCTGCAGACCCTTTATCAGCAGTGTATCAAAAACAATGTGTCTTTTTTCGATGAATTTCAGGTTATTGACGTCATCCTGGAGGGCAGGGACTGCAAAGGGGTGATTGCGGTTGAACTGGCCACAGGGGCGGTGCATACCTTTGCGGCCAAGGCGGTACTCTTTGCCACGGGTGGATTCGGGCGAATTTTCAAAGTGACCTCCAATGCGTTTGCCAATACGGGGGACGGTCCGGCCGTGCTTGCCAGAAGAGGCATTCCCCTCCAGGACATGGAGTTTTTTCAGTTCCATCCCACCGGTATCAAGGGTCTGGGCATTTTAATTACCGAAGCGGTACGGGGAGAAGGGGGCATCCTGAGAAACCGGGAGGGGCAGCCGTTCATGAAAACCTATGCGCCCACCCTGCTGGATCTTGCCCCAAGGGATATGGTGTCCCGGGCCATTATGACGGAGATCCAGGCGGGCCGCGGCATGCGCGGGGACCGGAAAATCGACGACTGGGTAGAACTGGACGCCACCCATTTAGGGGCCCAGGTCTTGAACGCCAAGCTGCCCGATATCACGGATTTCTGCAAAACCTATCTGGGCGTGGATCCTTCAAAAGGGGCCATCCCGGTGCTGCCCACCGCCCACTATGCCATGGGCGGCATCCCCACGGATCTGGACGGCCGGGTGCTGGCCGATGAAAAGGGCACCGTGGTCAACGGATTGTATGCCGCAGGAGAATGCGCCTGTGTGTCCGTCCACGGAGCCAACCGCCTGGGAACTAACTCTCTGCTGGATCTGGTGGTGTTCGGCCGCCGGGCCGGTATTCACATCGGGAACTATGTAAAATCAGCTGACGTCCCTGAACTGCCGGCGGATGCCGCTGAAAGGGCAAGGCAGTGGATCACCCGGCTGACCGACGGCCGCACCGGCCCCCACGGCGGTGATATATCTGAAACAATGAAGGCGGTGATGATGGAAAAAGTGGGAATCTACCGCACCCAGACCCGGATGGACCAGGCCGTTGAAACGGTTCAGCATCTCAGGGACACCTATGACACCGTCCGGGTTCAGGACCGGTCCAGGCCCTTTAATACGGATCTGCTGGAAACCATTGAACTCAGAAATCTGCTGGACCTGGCTTTGGTGACGGCCGTGTCTGCCGCGGCCAGAACCGAAAGCCGGGGGGCCCATTCCAGGGAGGATTTTCCGGAAAGAGACGATACCACCTGGCTGAAGCATACCCTGGCGTTTCTGGACGGCAACAGGGTGGGGCTGGCCTATAAAGCCGTGGATACATCCATCTGGGATCCGAAACCCAGAACCTATTAAAGGAGGACACGTGAAAATTATCCTTAAGATTCAACGGTTCAATCCGGAAACAGATGACGCCCCCGTGTTTCAGGAATATACGGTGGAAGCCGATCCCACGGACCGGTTGCTGGATGCCCTGATCCAGGTCAAGCAATACCAGGACGGCACCCTGGGTTTCAGAAAAAGCTGCGCCCACGGGGTCTGCGGATCGGATGCCATGCGGATTAACGGCGAAAACGGCCTTGCCTGCAAAACCCTGGTCAAGGATGTGGCTGACCAGGACGGGGCGGTGGTGGAAATTACTCCCCTCAGACACCTGCCGGTCCAGCGGGACCTGATTGTGGACCAGGTTCAGTTTTTTAAACAGTTCCGGGCGGTAAAACCCTTTCTGATCAATGATGAAAAATCGCCGGATAAAGAGCGGCTGCAATCGCCTGAGCAGCGCCAGGCCTTTGACGATGCCACCAACTGCATATTATGTGCCTCCTGTTATTCTGCATGTCCCATACCCGGGGAAAAACCGGATTTCCTGGGTCCGGCGGCGCTGGTTCAGGGGTATCGGTTTATTAGCGATTCCAGGGATAATGGATTTGAAGACCGGCTGCCTCAGCTGGATGATCCGGATGGTGCCTGGGCCTGCAAAAATCATTTTGAATGCACCAAAGCATGTCCCAGGCAGATCAAGATCACAAAACGGATCAACCAGACCAAGCAAAGAATAAAAGCCCACAGAGAGGTGACCGGTGACCCGGTCAATGATGGGACCGCCCACCCTTAGATCAAAATGGACAATTCAGGCGTAAAGGCGTGCATATGTCAGAGATATTTCCCCGTGTGGCCATCTGAAACCCGCTTTGCAGCGGTGGCGGGGGGTGCATCGGACGAAGTAGTCGTGAGCCCCACACGCATGAATTACCCATAAATAAGCTTGCCAGGTGAGAGCGACTTGCAGGACAAGCTCCGTTTAACAGGAAGAGGAGGCACATGTCCTATCAATTGACAAAATACAGTGACCTGAAGGTTGGTCAAAAAGCATCGTTGAAAAAAATCATAACCGAAGATGATATTTCCAATTTTATTGAAATTACCGGGGATGAAAATCCGCTTCATGTTGATGCATTGTTTGCGGAACAAACTTTTTTTGGCCAAAGAATTGCCCATGGTATGCTGTCGGCCTCGCTGTTTTCAACTTTGGTGGGGATGCATATTCCTGGAACCGGGGCCATTTATAAATCTCAGACGTTAGAATTTTTGCGTCCTGTTTTCATAGGGGATACACTTATCGCCTGGTTTGAAATTGTTGCATTAAATCCTGAAGAAGAATTGATTGAAATTAAAAGTTGGATTGAAAATCAAGATGGTAAAAAAGTCGTTACGGGCAGGGCAGTAACGAGCTTATTGCGGGGATTGAAAAATGCAAATTCTTGACATGCGTCAGACCGATCTGATTCCTTTCTTTACCATGACCTTTGTCATCGCCTGGGGTATTCTCGGACTGTATATTTTTGCCTCTGAGACCATGGTCCGGTTTTTTGGCAGTCTTACGGGACAGCACCCGTTGTTTTACCTCGCCGTTTATGCCCCTGCCATCTCAGCGCTGGTTGTCATCTTTTATCGGCAGGGGATTGAGGGCATCCGGGGTTTTCTCTCCCGCCTGCTGCTGTGGCGGACATCCATCTACTGGTATGTCATGTTGATCCTTATCGTTCCCCTGGTGTTCTATGTCTCGGCTATTTTCAAACCGGGTCCCCTGGGCACATTTTTTCCGTTTGCATCGGTCACTGCTTATGTGTCGGCACTGTTTTTCATGGCCATCAAGGGACCGATCGAAGAGATCGGCTGGCGTGGGCTGGCCCTGCCGTTGCTTCAACGGGGAATGGCGCCCATCTGGGCGGCCCTCGTCCTCGGGGTCGTCTGGGCTGTCTGGCACCTGCCTGCGTTCATGCTCAGCGGCACACCCCAAAGCGCATGGGCTTTGACTCCTTTCCTTGTCGGCACCCTGGCACTTAGCGTCATCGTGACGCCGCTTTTCAACCATTCGCGCGGCAGTATACTGCTGCCTGCGTTTTTCCACTTGCAGTTGATCAACCCCCTGTGGCCGGATGCACAGCCATATGATAGCTGGGTGTTCGTGGGTGTTGCGTTGGTTGTGGTATGGCTGAATCGGAAAACGATGTTCTCCCGCCACAATGCAGTGACAGCGGTGGTTTCAGAATGAAAAAGCCCCTCTGATAGGGGAATGCCCGTTGTGCCTGACAGTTTTTTGTGCCGGCGGCATCATTGGGAAATCCTCGGTGACTGTTTCCGGTCATAAATTAACGGCATGGGGATCCGATCGGATCCATCTTAAAGCCTGGTGCATTCCCGCCAATCAAAATGCCTGCCGATCTTCAAGCTGACCAGGCATACTATTATGCTCAATGTCATTCCCCAGATTATATCCACTGCAGTAACCAGAACCGGCCAGCCTTCAATGAGTGCAAGGTTTGTTAAATCATAGGTTCCGTAAGTAAGGATACCAAATACTGCGGCTCGGAAAAGGCTGTTTTTTAAACCGGTTTCTTTCAATCCGGGGATGACGACAAAAAACAACAGGCCGGCAACAAACATCAGGTAGAAAATGATGGCTGCTGTCCAATTGGGGGAAGATGCCAGAATATATCCCAGTTGATCCAGATAAAAGGTTCCGGCTATAAAGCCAAACCATATCAGATCAACGACAAGAAAGACAGACAATGCTACAGCATACACTTTAAGACAATGAATCATTTACTATCCCGCTCTTCCTGTTTTATAACGCGTTTAGAAAATTCACTTCGAATCCGCTCAATTCGTTTTCGGTTTGCCCCAAGATCGGAATATCCGATACGGGATGCGGATCGGATATGGATGACCGACTCGCCCGATTTCTCTTTCGGAAAGTAAAACTCCACGTCATCGACAAATCGAAACAACGCTGACGTAAACTCTGCTCGAATATAATTTTCCTGAGCCGTCAAGATCTTTGCCCGCTTTTGGGAACCAAGTATCTGCAAGAGACGGACTCGCGCATCCTCCCGTGTTCCTGCATACCGAATAGGTTGAATATATTGTTTTTCACCGACCGCCTGACTGTTCACACAATTTGGTGTTTTCGGGCACGGCGCCAACTCTCCATTAGTTGTCCCCAGATCAGGAACAGCCCCAACGCACCCGGTTAAAAATAGTAAGGTTGCCCAACCAACTGCAATTTGTTTGTTCAATGCGTATTTTTCCTTTTTTCTAAAAAGATGCCCACTTAAATTACTATAGCATGATTTCCGTATATTTTTGTATCAATTTGAAAGTTTGTTTTTACCAGCCTGCAAATTATTTTAATTGCGGGGACAGCCTGCAGGGCAAGGTCCGTTTTTTAGGCGTATGACGCCCCAAGACTTTCCCTGTGAGTGGCCCCCACCAACCCAACCTTTACAAGTTGTCATATTCTTGATATTTCTAAAACGTTCCATCAATATTGAAAAAAAGGAAATCATCATATGGACAAACCCGTCCTTTATATGCTCAACACCTGGTATGATGCACCGGGTCAAGGACCTTTTTACTGCCCGGACTGCGCTATTGTAGAAGGATTTTTTACTTACAACCCGAAAATCAGGGAACAGGTGGATGTCATCCATGTGGATTTCCAACGGCCCCGGCCTCAAATTATTGAACAGCTGGGAGAAGAGAACCAGGGGGCTCCTGTGCTGGTGCTGCCGGATGATTCCGTTTCCTTTGACGGCATTAAAAAAAGCATGACCACCGGCACGGCGTTTATTGATGATTCCCTGGCTATTTGCAACTTTCTGGCCCGGACATATGCTGGGATACCGCCTCATCCGCAAGATTAAATATCAGGGACAAGGGCGACGGATTCTGCATTTATATTTTCCCATTAGATAAATCACAAAAAGGAGGATCAATTTGAAAGTTGTTGGTTTTAACGGCAGTGCCAGAAAAAAAGGAAATACCGCCTGTTCTATGAACACTGTTTTTGCTGAATTGGCAAACGCCGGTATTGAAACTGAAATGATACTGGTCGGTAAAGAAAGGATCCAGGGATGTATTGCGTGTCATGGTTGTGTAAAAAATAAGAATGAGGCCTGTTCCATCGAAGACGATCCGGTAAATGAATGGATTCAGAAAATTAAAGAGGCGGACGGCCTTCTGCTCGGCTCTCCAGTTCACTTTTCCGGTGTGGCCGGGACACTGAAATCCTTTCTTGACAGGGCCTTTTTCGTATCTTCGGTAAACGGCGGCCTGTTCAGGCATAAAGTCGGTGCCGCTGTTGCGGCCGTCAGGCGATCCGGAGGAATATCCACGGTTGAGACGCTGAATCATTATATCAACTACTCTGAAATGATTATGCCCTCTTCAAACTATTGGAACGTGGCCCATGGGCTTATCCCTGGAGAAATGGAGCAGGATGCTGAGGGCAAACAGATCATGGAGGTTTTAGGCAAAAACATGGCATGGATCATGAAGGTTATCGAATCCGCGAAAAAGGAATTTCCGCCGCCGGAAACAGTCGCCAAAACCACGACCAATTTCATCAGATAATTTGGAATCCATGCCTTGCCGATCCCTTGATTCGGCAAGGCTATTCTATCAATCACCTTTTTGAAGATTTTGTTTGTCCTTGATGCCGGGCCGGCCATCTACAGAGGACTACTTGACCAGTGGCGCTGGTTTGCCGCAGTCATCGAACAACCCCGGGTTTGTCATAGACAAAGACATCGCTTCAGCTCTTTTGAGTCGTTCAATATCGTTCACGGATACTGCAGGATCTTTGCAGGTAAATTCTTCACAGAAATGCACCGGTTCTTTTTTGTTTTTGAAGTAAAAACAATCTTCCATATTAAGACAATTGGTGCAAAAATCCACCTGCTCACTTTTTCTGTTCATATCGTCTCCTTGATTTTTGTTCTCTCTTATTCTTTGGGTGTTTAATTTTTCCGAACGCCCTGACCCGCTCTCTTAGTGATCATTATCCGGCTGGCGCACCGTTATGTTCTGAAAGCGGTGTGACCACATCGGTTAAATTTCATTTTTAAGGGCGGCGGTCAGTTTTAACGCAGTGGCTTTAGCGTCTCCTGAGGCCATCAGGGTTTTCGGGTTATCATACAAGGGATTCTCGACGCCTGAGTAACCGGGCTTTGAATCATAATTGCATACGATCACACTTTTGGCCCTGTGCGCCATGAGTATCGGCATTTCCGAAATTGGGGTTCCGGGATGCTCCATGGCAGTCGGGTTGACAACATCACAGGCCCCGAAAATCACGGCCACATCGGTATCTTGAAATTCCGGATTGATCTCATCCATTTCAACGAGCCGGTCATATTCAACATCCGCTTCTGCCAGCAGCACATTCATGTGCCCGGGCATTCGGCCGGCAACGGGATGGATGGCAAATTTAACCGTTTTGCCCATCTCTTCGAGCAGTTGGGATAACGCCACCACCTCGAACTGAGCCTGGGCCTGGGCCATGCCGTAGCCGGGAATAAAAATGATGGTTTGCGCCCTCAAAAGTTCTGCTGCTGCAGAGGTGATAACATCCTTTTCCCCTCTTGAATCAGTTTCCTTTTGGCAGGCACCACCCTGGGAAACGTTCGCTGTCAGTTTTTCAATGGTCTGTTTTGCATCCCCAGACAAAAGGGTGGTCTGTTCGTTCCGGTAGAGAGGATTTTCCACACCCGAATATCCGGGGCGGTCATCCATGTTGCAGCAGACGACATGGCGTGCCTCATGCACATGGAGTATCGGCATTCCGGAAATGGGAGAATTATTGGCAGTGATGGCAGCCGGGTTCACCACATCGCAGGCACCGATCACCAGAACGAGATCCGTCTCCTTGAAACTTGGATTTATCTCATCCATCTCTTTTAACAGATCATAGTCAAC
>JBFLKI010000052.1:0-12886 GCA_040883135.1 Desulfotignum sp.
AAGAGATTAAAGGCGGCCATCATCAGAGCCGTACCTCCGATGCACAGTTCAAGAAAACCAGACTCGACGGAGAAAAGCACCAGGCATCCCAGAATGGTTACTGCAGAAATGGCATTGGTCATTGACATCAGGGGTGTATGAAGCAGAGAAGGGACTTTCCCGATCAGTACAACCCCGATGATGAATGAAAAAATAAAAACACCGACGACGAGAGCAATATTTGCCATGATCTTATCCTGAAAGTTCCTTTATTATCGGTCAAGTGCCATCGCTTTTCGGGTTCCTTCGTGGAAAAGCCTGCCCTTATGGGTTACCAGGGACTTGCTGATGATCTCGTCGTCCATGTCGAAACCGTCTCCTGTTTTGTCCTTGAAGAGGTTTTCTATGAAATGGTAGAGATTGTTGGCATACAGCCATGATGAATGGACCGGCAGAGAACCGGGAATATTTTTTATGCCGCTGATATATATCCCCTGATGGACCGATTCCTGGCCAGGCACGGTAATTTCGCAATTGCCGCCCTGGTCAATTGAGACATCGATGATGACAGAGCCGGGTTTCATGGATTCCACCATCTGTTTTGTCACCAGTGTGGGGGCCACTTCTCCGGGAACCAGGGCGCTTAAAATGACAATATCGGCGTCTGCCACCTGGGGGGCCAAAGCCGCCTGTTCCCGTACAATCCATTCCTCGGGAAGGGCCTTTGCGTATCCGCCATCACCGACGGCAATCTCAGAAGGCACATCAAACCCGGTGACCTTGACCCCGAGGCTTTCTGCCTCTGTTCTGGCATCGGGTCGGATATCAACGGATTTGACCGAACCGCCCAGGCGCTTGCCTGTGGCAATGGCCTGGAGTCCGACAACCCCGGTCCCGATCACCAGAATATTGGCCGGCTTTATCATCCCGATCGACGTCCCGATCATGGGGATAAATCCGGGAAACCGGGTGGCCGCCATGATCACGGATTTGTAACCTGTAATGGCGCTCATGGAGGTCAACGGATCCATGCGCTGGGCTCTTGAAATCCTGGGAATACCGTCCATGGTGAATGTGGTGACATTCTTATCCATCAATTGCCTTACACTGTCATGATTGGACGGGGCGGCAGGGTGCAGGAAGGTGATGAGAATCTGATCTTCTCTGAGCATATCAATTTCATGGATATTAAGGGTCTCGTTGAACAGCGGTTCTTTGACTTTGAGGATAATATCAGAGAGTTTGAACACCTGTTCCGCGTCTTTGGCGATTGTTGCCCCGGCTTTTTGGTAATCGCCGTCGTTGACAAATGCGCCTTGCCCCGCCGATGTTTGCACTAAGACCTCAAACCCAAGTTTTATGAATTTTTGAACTGTTTCCGGCAAAGCAGCGACTCTGTTTTCATTTTTCATTATTTCTTTGGGAATACCGATTAGCATCTCTCACTCCTCTGGCTGCGGTATCATGCCGTCGCAACGACCTTTTGAATCTGTTCATATGTGATGTTTAACGCATCATGGAAAATCGGCGGTTCCGGCGCGGACAACAATGCCGATACGTCGTGGTTCGCCTCATTGATGATCAGGTGAACAAGATCCTTATTGTCCGCCTGGTTCGTCATAATCACCGGAACCAGTTTTGATAACGCCTCTGACGCCATAATGCGGACGTTGTAATAAAGATCATCCCGTTTGATCAGCTGGACGATCTGCTTTACCGTCTCAATACAGGGCGTCTGTAACGTCGCTGCAGCCTCAACAGCAGCTTCACGAAGCCGCCAGTTCGCGTCATAACGAAGCAGGCGGATCAACTCCTCCTGATGGTCGTCCAGGGTTGCCGAATCTTTCAGAAGGTTTAGGGTATCCAGCGTATTGCCCCAATCCATCAGATTGCCAAAAACTTGATCTTTCATGATTCCTCCGGGTTAAAAATACAGGCGGACAATCAGTCTTCCGTTTTCCGGTAGTACGATGCCCTTTCGTTCGCGCATGATAAGAGCAAAGGGTGTACCAGGATCTAAATTTTATTGAAGATGTTGAGAATATGGGGGTTTTCCGATTGGATCGACTATTAAAAACTGTCGCTTAAGTGTTGCAGATTGCAACACCGGTGCAGATTGCACCTGCACTGCGGGGCGCTATTGAATTTTGAACCGTTTCATAATCCGATAAAGCGTAGAGCGATTGATACCCAGAATTTTCGAGGCCTCGGTTTTATTTCCTCCGGTGGATTCCAGCACCTCTTCAATGTGCGTTCTGTTCATCTGATCTAATGAGTTGATATTCCTTCGAGGGGTCCTTGAGACAGAGTGTCTGAAGATGCTGGGCAGGCTTCCTACCGATAGCACGGGACTTGTTTCGAATAATGTGGCTCTTTCGATAATGTTTTCTAATTCTCTCACATTACCGGGCCAGTTGTATTTTTCCATCAGCTTCAGGGCATCCGGGGATATATGATCAATCCGTTTGTTGTTCTGATCGGCATAGCGTTTCAAAAAATGATCGGCCAACAGCGCAATATCATCCACACGCTCGCGCAATGGCGGTAAGCTGATGGTGACCACATTAAGCCTGTAATACAGGTCCTCCCGGAAGGTCCCTTTCTCGACCATATCCTCAAGATTTCTGTTGGTCGCAGCAATAATTCGAACCTGAACGATCCGTCTTTTAAATGATCCTACGGGTTGGATTTCTCCACGCTCAATAGCTCTTAGAAGGGTTTGCTGAAGGCCCTTGCCGATATCACCGATTTCATCGAGGAACAGGGTCCCCCCGTCGGCAGCCTCAAAAACGCCCTGCTTATCCGATACCGCCCCGGTGAATGCACCTTTAACATGTCCGAATAATTCACTGCTCATCAGATTCTCATTGATTGCGGCACAGTTGACCGGTACGTAGGGTTTTGCTGCCCTGTCTCCATTATAATGTATGGCCCTCGCCACCAGTTCTTTGCCGGTGCCGGTTTCGCCGCGAATCAGGACCGTGCTTTTGGAATCTTTTACTTGGTGGATCGTTTTGAAGATCTCTGACATACCGGGGCTGTTCCCGATGATATTATCAAAAGCAGACGTCTGTTTTAACTGAGGTCTCACCTGGGTATTGTCCATGAGCAGGGATTTTTTCTCCAGTGTCTTTTTGACGACGACCTTGAATTCTTCCATGTCAAAGGGTTTCAGAATATAATCCTCAGCCCCTTCTTTCATAGCAGAGACTGCTGTATCTACTGTGCCATAAGCCGTGATCATGATGAACATGATCCCGTCATCATATTGCTTTGCTGCTTTTAGAACCTGTTTGCCGTCAATGCCCGGCAGCTTGAGATCTGAAATCACCAGGTCAAATGATTGCTGCTTGATGTATTTCAGGGCCTGTTCTCCGGATTCTGTCGAACACACGTCGTACCCCATTTTCTTTATGACATGCACCAGCCCTCTGTTTAAATTCACATCATCTTCCACGATCAATATGTTGAATGGTACCATACTCATATCTTGCTAAGCCCCAATTGGAAGTTCAAGCGTGAAAAGTGTCCCGGTTTTGCTCGCATCTTCCCGGGTTGAACTGACCACCTTTAAATCCCCGCCCAGTTTTCGTGCCATTTCATAGCTGATAAAAAGTCCCAGGCCAGTTCCCTCCCCGGGCTTTTTGGTTGAATAGAACGGATTAAATATGTTTGACAAATCCTCTTTAGGGATACCGACACCGGAATCTGCCACCTCAATTTTGATCAGTTTCAAGACGGGAACATAGCGGGTGCTAATTGCAAGAGTGCCGCCATCCGGCATGGCCTCGATGGCGTTTGCCACCAGATTCGTTACGATGGACTGCAGGGTGCTGGGGTCTGCCAGAACATCCGGTATGTCAGGTTCTAAATTCATCTCGACGTGAATATTTTTTGCGTCACAGTGAGGAATCGCGATCTCCATCAATTTGGTCAATAGATCATTGCAATTGACCGTTTGCAGGTCACTTTGTGTGTGTCTTGAAAAATACAACAGGTTTTTTATAACACTGCTGCCCTGTTTCACTTCATCAATCACGGTCAGCAGATGCTGAGATATGCTCTCCTTGTCGAAAGGTTGATCCTCCATCTCTTCGAGGGCAATCTGTGTATACAGCAGTGCATTTGCCAGAGGCGTGTTCAATTCATGGGCGAGACCCGAGGTCAGCAGGCCCATGGATGCCAGTTTTTCTTTCTGGATGACCTGGAACTCCATTTCCTTTTCCCGTTGATATTTTTCCTTTACCATGTTTGCGATGGCCGTTGAGATAAGAAAAGCCAGCACCAGAACGAGCCCCCCGGTCACGAGGGCAAAAAAATATGCCTTTTTCTCCAGTGTCTTGATACGGTTCAGTATCTCTCCCATGTCCTGATCCGCCATGACGATCCAGTCAAACGGATCGACAGTCTGTGTGGCCTGTAAAACAGATTTCCCCCGATAGTCAATGGCCTGATGGGCAGTCAAATCGTCTTCAGGAAGATACTTTTCCATTGAGATCCTGGTCTCGAGGATTCTGGCGCCAAACCGGGATGCGGATAAAAACCATCCTTCCTGGTCAACCAGATAGACTTCACCGGTATCCTCCATATTGTTTTCTTTGAGCAGCACACTGATCGCTGTGAAATCGACCAGGCCGTAGAAAAAATGGGCTTCATCTGTTGCCGCATCAGATGACAGGGGTTTCGATATCATCAATACAGGAATCTGGCCATTGTCTTTTGTGATGCTGAAAATATTTTGAATTTTTGTCCCCTGCCAGGACAAGGCAGGGTGTGCCGCCATCTCCAGGATCTTGGAATCAATCGTTTCTTTTCCTGTATTGAAGATGAGTTGTCCTGATTGTGTCATGATGAAAAAATCGATGTAGGGTCTGTGCGGATCGTTTACGATTTGATTGATATGATCGCTGAAATCTGTTTTTGTCATATCCAGGATACTGCTGATCAGATGAATATCATTGGCCCGTTCCATCATGAACTGTTTAATTGACTCCGCATTTGTTTTGGCCTGATTGATCAGGTAGGAAGCCGCCTTCTCTTTTATCATCTGCTTGCCCTGGGATATCCCGTTAAATCCGAAAGAAACCAGCGGCACCAATGCAATCAACATAAATACGGAAATCAGAAGCAAACGAAATTTCTGGAAATACGATTCTGTAAATTTTGTATCGATAGCGTTACCACCAATCATTTTTTTGATTTTCCGCAGTTTTCTGTTTCTTCAAGGATCGTTTTTTCTGGGTTATTACACTATGGAGCGGATATTTCAAGCACGAAATTCCCTTGAATCGACAGGCGTTCATTTAATATATCAATACGAAATCTTCTATATCGCCTAACATTGCACTGGTCAATAAATTGGGGGGAAAAACAAACGATTGCCCGGTTGACAGAAAGCAGAAAAATATAGATAGTGTTTACTGATTTCAGAGATAAGGATTTGAAAATGAAAGTTCCAAACACGCTATCTTTAAACGGCTATGTTCAATACCCTGAAAGTGAGATGGTTCAGCGTTCCGCCCAGTTTTTGAAAAACATGGCCGCCCGTCGCACGGTCCGTGATTTTTCAGACAAACCCGTAGATCGGGTGATTATTGAAAACTGTATCAAAGCGGCAGCCACCGCCCCCAGCGGGGCCAATTGTCAGCCCTGGCATTTTTCAGTGGTATCGGATCAGACAGTAAAAAAAAGAATTCGCCAGGGAGCTGAAAAAGTAGAAGCGCAATTTTATGCCAGCGAATCGACACAAAAATGGGTGAAAGATCTTGAACACCTGGGCACAACCCCATCCAAACCCTTTCTTGAAAAAGCCCCCTACCTGATAGTGATTTTTTCGCAATTATGCAGTTACAACGAGAAAAGTCAGAAAACCGCCCATTACTATGTGACCGAATCGGTGGGTATTGCCACAGGCATGCTGATTTCGGCACTCCACCTGTCCGGTCTTGGCACACTGACCTATACCCCTGCCACCATGCGGTTTTTAAATCGGATTCTGGATCGTCCCTCCCATGAAAAAGCCTTCATGATCCTTGTGACCGGATACCCTGAAAAAGACGTGACGGTGCCGGTGATTACCAAAAAGCCTTTGCAGGATATCATCACTTTTTTTGGTTCAAACCGTTCTTAAAGCATCTCTGCAATGACCTGCCCCAGACGGCGGACGGCCGGGACGGCATCGTCAGTCCAGCTGGCCGCGTTCAGGCGGATAAAATGACGGTAACGCTCACCGGTTGAGAACAGGTGGCCGGGCGTGATGGCAATCTCTTTTTCCAGTGCCCGCTTGTAAAGCGCCAGGGCATCGATGACGCGGGGCAGCTCGATCCATAACAGAAATCCGCCGGTGGGATCGGTCACACGAATGTCCCGGGGGAAGTAGCGGATAACTGCCCGCTGCAGACCGGAGACGCGCTGCTGGTAGACACGGCGGATCCGTCTGAGATGCTTGCGGAATCCGCCATCAGCCATGAAGGATGCAACGGCATGCTGGGGAAGGGTTGCGACGGCGAGGCTGGCACTGAACTTCAGCCATTCCACGGTCGCTCGGTATTGACCGGGTGCTGTCCATCCTATTCGCAACCCCGGCATAAGATTTTTAGAAAATGAGCTGCAATACATCACCTGCCCCCTGGTATCAAATGCCTTGGCCGCCAGGGGACGTTTTTCCGTAAAATGAATATCCCCGAAAATATCATTTTCAATCAAGGGGATGTTTCTGTCGGATAAAAGGTGGACCAGCGCTTTTTTTTTCTCTTCCGGCATACAGCTTCCCAGGGGATTGTTGAAATTGGAAATCACGATACAGGCCTGAATTGAATGATTATCCATGGCAAACCGCAGGGCTGAAATGCTGATGCCTTCCCGGGGATGGGTTGGAATTTCCAGGGCTTGGAGATCGAGATTCTCAAGATATTGAAACACGTCGAAACAGATGGGAGATTCCACGGCCACCGTATCACCCGGCCGGCACACCGCCTTGAGACAAAGGTAGATCGCCTCCCCGCAACCGGCCGTTACTACGATGTCATCATCTCCTAAGCTGCACCCCGAATTGACCATATGCCGGGCTATCTGCCGCCTCAGCTTTCCGCTGCCGGCCGGCGGCTGATACAATCCAGCCTGATTGCCCATGCGGCGGGCAGTGGACGACATCAATCTATTGATATGACGGGTGCCGCAGAGTTCCGGGTCCGGATTGGCCGCCCCAAGCTGCAGCAGTTTTGGGTTCACAGTATCCTTTAAAATAATCATGGTGATCAGTTCCCGCATCCCGACACTGCTGGGATCGGGATCGGGGGCGGACAACGCGGGTGCTTCGGGGGGGACAGGCAACCGAGTGCTGACATAAAAGCCGGATCTGGGCCTGGCCACCAGCAGGCCCTGTGCCTCCAGAAGATAATAGGCTTTCAGGATGGTACTGATGCTGAGATTCCACTGCCGGCTCAATTTTCGGACGCTCGGGGCGGCACCCCCCGGGCTGAAAACTCCTTCTTTGATCAGTCGGGTTAACCGGTTGGCCACCTGCTGGTATTTGGGAATTTTATCCATTAAACGATTTTGGTCTCCGTTTGTTAAATGAACAGTACAGTTTCCCCAACATTTTAGCAGTACAGTTTATAAACTAACACAACTGTACTCATAACAAAACAGATTTTCTGTGGCTGTTATTGAATTTCAGCCTGTGGGATAATCAGATCATGACCTGAGAGACAAGGATCCCAAAAAAAGGAGGATACGATGATGGAGACTTTTACAGACCATACTCTCCGCGACCGGGCAACCATGAATTTTATTTTTTCAAACCTCGGCAGACCGGATGCAACCATTGATCTGACTGACGGACAGTGCTGGCGGATCAGCGGTAATTGCTGTCAGCAGGCGATCGTATGTCATGAAGGGCAGGTCTGGATTACCCAGGCACATGATGTGAAAGATTATATCTTGGAAAAAGGAGATGCCTTTATGATCACGATGCCGGGACAGGTTCTGGTACAGGCACTGTCCTTTTCCCGTATCGGTTATGTTGAGAACCTGAAGCCGGAAGCTTTAAGAAAAGGCGACTGCCAGATCTATTTTAAATAGCCGTTCATACAGCATCTGGTTTGGATTCCGACCCTCAGGAATAAGGATTTCCAGATCAGTTTTTCCCGGGAAGGGCTCAGCCCAGGTGATATTCGATATCATCAAAGACATCTTCCAGGGTGTAGAGCAGCTTGTCCACTTCGGCCAGACGGCGGTCGGCAATGTGTTCTTCGATGGCATGAAATGTCTTTGTCAGCTGGTGTTTGTGATCAAGCAGCACCTGCCGCAGCGGGGTGCCGTCATACTGGTAGAGAAGCATGTCGATCTTTCCGGCCAGTTCGTACAGGGACGGGTTGTTGTCCACGAGATCTGGATCTTGAAATGACAGGTGCCGGGCCAGCCGGGGATAGGTTTTTTCAAAACTTTTTTTGTAAAACGGCCGGATGGTGACGGTTATCTGCATGTGCTGGCTCATGGGGTATCTCCCAGGTTTAAATCGTTGGTTTTGAGTCGATCCCGGTAAATTCCGGGGGTTGAACCGGCAATGGGCAGGGCCCCGGCAGCCTTGACAAAGAATTCCGTGGGGCCGGCACCGCCGATGACGGCGTAGGCATATCCCCGGGCGGCCATGGCGTGAAGGCATGACAGCAGCAGGGCTTTGCCGATGCCGGTGCCGCGGTTTTCCACGTCCACGCCGACGGGTCCGAAAAAATTAAGGCAGGTACACTCATAACAGGCAAATCCTGCGATGCTTCCTGCTTTGGTGGCGATGAAACAGGACACCGGATGATGGCTGAAGGCGACTTCACATTCATCAGCCCAGCTTTTGCCGAACCTGTCTTTCACCCATCCTACGACGACATGTTTTTCATATGCCATGGCTCGGCGAATCACCACACCAAGGTCAGCAGACCGGTTCAGCTCAGATGCAACGCCGGGCAGGTCATAGAGCCGGACAAGCAGGTCTGGCATTTTTTAAAATTCCATGTGCCAGCCGGCACCGGCAAAAGCGAAACGGTCCTTGAACCGGTGAAAGAGTTGGGCGGCGGCTTCGTTGCCCGTACAGTGGGACACGGCAATGATGTGGACCTGAAAGCGGTCAAAGGCTTCCATGGCCTGGTCCAGCTGGGACGGGTCGTTGGCAAATCCGAGGTGGGTGCCGCCGATCACGGCATGAAATGTCCGGTGGCCGGATTTTTCAGCAAAATGTTCCATGATGTTGACAATGCCGGAGTGGGCGCATCCGGTCAGGATTACCGGGCCGGAGGGGGTCTCGATGAGCAGGCTGACATCGTCGTTAAACGGATCGGGGACAAATCCGTCCGCGGTCTGTTTCACCAGGCGGTCATCGGAAGGCTCAAAAGACCAGTTTCGGGGCACCTGGCCGGAAAAAAACACGCCCGGGGAAATTTCAGTGAAATCATGTAGGAATTTAAACCGGGCGTTGAGTTTCTCTTCCAGGGCGGATTGAGAAAACGGGATACCGATATAAGAAGGATCCTGATCTTTGGGAAGCAGGTACTTTCCGGCAAACAGGTCCGGGTGGGCGTGAATGGGCAGGGAACGTTTCTGGGCCGGAATCTGCATCAGTCCCCCGGTGTGGTCGAAATGACCGTGGCTGATCACGACGCCGTCGAGGGCACCCAGATCGATTTTCAGGGCTTCGGCGTTGTGGGCCAGTCCCAGTCCCTGGCCCGAATCCATGAGCAGGCTGTTGGTCGGGGTTTTTATAAGGGCGGCGAATCCGTGTTCGCCCATGATGTCTTTGGCCATGTGTGCCCGGTTTTCACAGATGACAGTGATGCGGGTATGTGTCATGGGATCAGCTCCTTTGTATGAATGTCAGATCCGGGTCCGGTTCCCGGGCATGGTGGCCACCAGCTGGATCACGCTGATGGACCGCTCCAGGAACCCCCCTTCACAGTAGCACAGGTAAAATTCCCACAGTCGCCTGAACCGGCGGTCATAGCCCAGGCGGCCCAGGGTGTCCCGGGAAGCGGTAAAGCGCTGCCGCCAGAGTTTCAGGGTCTTTGCGTAGTCGAACCCGAAATCGCTGATTTTGCGGACCACCATATCGGTATGGTCTGTGAGCAACTGGAGCAGGTGATGGGTGGCGGGGAGACATCCGCCCGGAAATATGTGGCGCTGGATGAAATCCACCCCCTTGAGATAGGATCGATAAAGCTGATCTTTGATGGTGATGGCCTGGATGAGCATGATGCCGTCGGGTTTGAGCAGTGATTCGCAGGTTTTTATGAAAGTCGGCATATACCGGTGCCCCACGGCCTCGATCATCTCGATACTTACCAGCTTGTCGTATCGGCCCGTGAGATCCCGGTAATCGGTTTTCAGCAGGGAGATCCGGTCCTGGAGGCCGGCGGCCCGGATGCGGCGCTGTGCTTCGTCATACTGGGCATCGGAAATGGTGGTGGTGGTGACGTGACACCCATACCGGGAGGCGGCGTGGATGGCAAAACCGCCCCAGCCGCCCCCGATTTCGATGACCCGGTCTTTCGGGCCCAGGTCCAGCTGCTGACAGATTATCTCCAGCTTGTGCACGGACGCCTCTTCCAGGGTGCTGGTGTCGTGGGGAAAGATGGCGCCGGAATACATCATGGTAGGGTCCAGGAATGTCTGGTACATGTCGTTGCCCAGGTCGTAATGGGCCAGGATGTTCTGTCTGGCTCCTTTTTTCGAGTTATGCCGGCGCCAGTGAGCCAGCCGAAGCAACGGTTTCACCAGTTTTGCCAGGCGGTTGTCCATCCGGTCCAGGACCGGCTGATTGAGCACGATGATGCGGATCACCGCAGTCAGGTCATCCGTGTCCCACTGACCCGCCACATAGGATTCCGCCGCGCCGATGGAACCGTCCATCATGACCCGGGTATAAAATCCGGGGTCCAGCACCTGAATGACCGCTTCCGGGCCGTTGCCAGGCCCGAAGGTCAGGGTCCGGTCGTTTTGATAGATGGTCAACCGGCCGAAAGCCAGGGGATTAAGCATGTTCAGAACCATGCGGCGGGGCCATGCCCGGGGCCTGGAAGCGAAGACGGTATAAGCGGGGGACATTTGTCCAGGAGAGGTGACAGACTTCATGACAACTCCTTTTTGTAAGGGACATACGGGATATGTTTCAGATAGATCCGGGCGGCCTGCCAGTAGATCCCCAGGATGATAAAAGCGGTCATCACGGGTTTTCGCAGCAGGACGGGCCGGACTGAGTGCCGGGTGAGCGGCTGTTTTTCCAAAATCAGGGTGGCATCGAATATGTGGCCCCGGGGGTCATCCACCCGGATTTGAATGGCGGTCCTGTCGGCCGGCGGCGGGGTGACAGACCAGCGATAGTGCTGGTGAACCGGATTGAACGGGGACACATGAAACACCTTGGGGTTATCGGGCGTCAGGGTGGCGGACAGGTCGTGGACATAGCAGTGGCGTTCGTTCCAGGGGGTGTTGGACACCTCTGCCAGCAGATGGGTGCAGGTGTGGTTCAGGTCATAGCCGAAGTAGAAGTTCACCGGACTGAAATACAGCCCCAGGGTGCGTACATTCATCAGGCCGCACACCGGTCCGGTCACTGGAGAGCCTGTAAGTTCCAGCATCTTTTTTTTGACACTGACATGCAGGGGCTCATGGGCCGGTCCCAGGTAATCAGAGCGCCGGAAGCGGCTGAGGGCGAACCGCCGGACCGAAAACCAGGGGGCCAGGTCCGGTACCCGGTCCAGTTCATCCAGGTTCAGAAACCACATGAAAAACCGATAGCTGAACCGATGGTGCCGGGGGGTGTGGCGGTGGTGGAACACCCGTCCTTTGTAAAATGCGGATTTCACGGGGTCACCCCTAAGGCCGCACACACCCGCAGGGCGCTTTTCACCCCGTCCTCGTGGAACCCGTTGAACCAGTAAGCCCCGCAGAAATGCAGTCCCCCGGGTCCGGAGATCCTTTTCCACTGCTGCTGGGCGTTTATGCTGGCCGGGGAAAAAGCCGGGTGAGCATATGTGAAGCGCTGCAGGACGGTGTGCGCGTCAATATCCTGGTTCAGGGTGACCAGGCAGGTAGTGGGCAGATCCAGCCGCTGCAGGATGTTCATGTTGTAGGTCAAAGTGGTCCGGTCGGTGTGATCCTCAGATACGGTATAGTTCCAGCTGGCCCAGGCCCGTCGGTTTTTGGGCAGGATGCGGGTATCGGTGTGCAGGATCACCCGGTTGTCGATGAACGGCAGGTCTCTGAGAACCCGGGTTTCCGTGTCTGTCGGGTCATCCAGCAGGGCCAGCGCCTGGTTTGCATGGCAGGCCGCCACCACGTGATCGAACACCCCTTGGTCCACATCGGTCATCACCCGGATACCGTCTGGTTCCCGGACGATTTTTTTCACCGGGGAGGACAGGTGGATCCGGTCCTGATACCGGGCTGTGATGTTCGGGATATAGGACCGGGATCCGCCCGTGATGGTGTACCACTGGGGCCGGTCCACCAGATTAAGCAGGCCGTGGTTGTCAAAGAAGCGGACAAAGAAAGGCAACGGAAACTCCCGGATGTCATCCAGGCCCATGGACCAGATGGCCGCTACCATGGGAAACAGGTAGTTGTCCTTGAACATGGAACCGAAGCGGCGGGCATCCAGATATTCCCCGAGGGTCTGCCAGGCCTGGGCGGTCGATTTTTTTTTCATTTCCCGATTGAACCGGACAATATCCATGAGCATGCGCAGAAAAGGGGGAGATAACAGGTTTCTGCGCTGGGCAAACAGGGTGTCCAGGGTATGGCCGTTGTATTCCAGGCCGATGGCATCGTTTCGCACGGAAAAGCTCATCTCGGTTTTCTGGAACGGGACTGCCAGTTCTTTCAGCAGGCGCATAAAGTTGGGATAGGTGCGGTCGTTGAA